>JALZID010000356.1 GCA_030860485.1 Pseudomonadota bacterium
TGGCCAAGAGCAAATTCCAGCGGACCAAGCCCCATGTGAATGTCGGGACCATCGGTCATGTGGATCATGGGAAGACGACCTTGACGGCGGCGATGACCTTGGTGATGTCGAAGAAGTTCGGGGGGGAGTTCAGGTCCTACGATCAGATCGACAACGCGCCGGAGGAGAAGGCGCGCGGGATCACCATTGCGACGGCGCACGTGGAGTACGAGAGTGTTGCGCGGCACTATGCGCACGTGGACTGTCCGGGTCATGCGGACTATGTGAAGAACATGATCACGGGGGCGGCGCAGATGGACGGGGCGATCCTGGTGGTGTCGGCGGCGGACGGTCCGATGCCGCAGACCCGCGAGCACATCCTCTTGGCGCGTCAGGTGGGGGTTCCGTACATGGTGGTGTACATGAACAAGGCCGACATGGTGGACGACGCGGAGCTCTTGGAGTTGGTGGAGATGGAGGTGAGGGAGTTGCTGGACAGTTACAAGTTCCCCGGGGAGAAGACGCCGGTGGTGGTGGGGAGCGCGTTGAAGGCCCTGGAGGGGGACGGATCGGAGCTCGGGGTGCCCTCGGTCGAGCGTTTGATTGCGGCGATGGACGAGTATATCCCGGTGCCGGAGCGTGAGGTGGACAAGCCGTTCCTGATGCCCATCGAGGACGTGTTTTCGATCTCGGGTCGTGGGACGGTGGTGACGGGTCGGGTGGAGCGCGGGAAGGTGAAGGTCGGGGAGGAGGTGGCGATCGTCGGGATCAAGGACACGCAGAAGACCGTTTGCACGGGGGTCGAGATGTTTCGGAAGTTGTTGGACGAGGGTCGGGCGGGGGACAACATCGGGGTGCTCTTGCGGGGCACCAAGCGTGAGGACGTGGAGCGTGGTCAGGTGTTGTGCAAGCCCGGGAGTCTGACGCCGCACACGCACTTCGAGGCCGAGGTGTACGTGTTGTCGAAGGAGGAGGGGGGTCGTCACACGCCGTTCTTCGCCAATTACCGGCCGCAGTTTTACTTTCGGACCACGGATGTGACGGGCGCGGTGGACCTGCCTCAGGGCGTCGAGATGGTGATGCCGGGAGACAACGTGAAGATCACGGTGAAGTTGATCGCGCCGATCGCGATGGAGGAGGGGTTACGGTTCGCGATCCGGGAAGGCGGCCGGACGGTCGGGGCCGGGGTCGTCGCCAAGGTGATCGAGTGACGATGAGTCATCCAGTTATGAAACGGTATCTTGCAGCAGAGCGAAGCACGCCCCATGGCTGACCAGATCATTCGCATTCGGCTCAAGGCCTTCGATCACCGATTGATCGACCGATCGGCGCGCGAGATCGTCGATACCGCGCGGCGCACGGGCGCCCAGGTCAAGGGCCCCATTCCGCTGCCGGTCAGAAAAGAACGCTTCACGGTCCTGGTCTCCCCGCACGTCGACAAGGACGCGCGCGACCAGTATGAGATCCGTACCCATAAACGGCTCCTGGACATCGTCAATCCAACGGATAAGACCGTCGATGCCCTCATGAAGCTGGACCTCGCCGCCGGGGTCGAAGTGCAGATCCGGTTGAGTTAATTCTATTTTTCAACTTTCTTTTAGAAATAATACCATGGCCTTGGGACTCGTAGGGCGCAAGTGTGGGATGACCCGTCTCTTTACGGAGGCGGGCGCGACGGTGCCGGTGACCGTCATCGAAGTCCTGCCCAATCACGTCACGCAGGTCAAGACCGGTGCTCGCGACGGCTATCGGGCCGTTCAGGTGACGACCGGCCGGCAGAACCGGGGGCGCATCGACAAGCCTTCGACGGGGATCCTGAAGGGCGCAGGCGTGGAGACGGGGACGGGTTTCTGGGAGTTCCGTCTGGGAGACGGGGAGGGCGAGTCGCTGGTCCCCGGGGCGGTCGTGACCGTCGATCTGTTTCGGGTTGGACAGAAAGTCGATGTCGCCGGGAGGACCCACGGTAAGGGGTTCGCGGGCACCATCAAGCGCCACCACTTCAGCTCGGGCGATGCCACGCACGGCAATTCGCTGTCGCACCGTACGCCCGGATCGACCGGGCAGCGCCAGACGCCGGGTCGCGTATTCAAGGGCAAGCGCATGGCCGGGCATCTCGGAAACGCGCGGCGCACGGCACAGAACCTCGAGGTCGTGCGCATCGACGTCGAACGCAACCTGTTGTTGATCAGGGGCGCGGTGCCCGGCGGTAAGGGCGCCGATCTGATCATACGGCCCAACACAAGGCACAGGGCGATTGGCATGGGGCCGAGCACGGGTGAGTGAGATGCAGATAGCGCTGCGTAGCGGCGACTCCGGGGCCGAGGCGGGCAGCTTGTCCGTGTCCGACGCCGTGTTCGCCGCTCCTTACAACGAGCCCCTCGTGCACCAGGTCGTGACCGCCTATCTCGCTGGCGGGCGTGCCGGAACCAAGGCCCAGAAGACCCGCGCCGAGGTGCGCGGCGGCGGCGCCAAGCCGTGGCGCCAGAAAAGCACGGGGCGCGCACGCGCGGGTACCACCCGTGGCCCCTTGTGGCGCACCGGAGGGGTCACGTTTGCCGCGCGTCCCCGGAACTACGCACAAAAGGTGAACCGCAAGATGTACGGTGTGGCCATGCGCTCGATCCTCTCGGAGCTGGTCCGGCAAGGGCGGCTTACGGTGGTCGATGCGCTCGCCGTGTCCGAGCCGAGGACCAAAGGGTTGGTGGTGCGGCTCTCGGCGTTGGGCCTTGCGCAGGCCCTGATCGTCACGGAGTCCTTCGAGGCCAACCTGCATCTGGCGTCCCGCAACCTCTTTGCGGTGGATATTCGCCTGGCGGGGGCCGTGGATCCGGTGAGCCTGGTTGCTCATGAGTCCGTCTTGATCACGGAGCAGGCGCTGCGAACCTTGGAGGCGAGATTGGCATGAATACGGAGCGCCTCCATCGAGTCCTGGTCGAGCCCAGGGTATCGGAGAAAGCCACCCAGCTCGGTGAGCGGCCCCAGAAGCAGTTCGTTTTTCGCGTGGTGAAGGACGCCACCAAGCCCGAGGTCAAGCAGGCGGTCGAGCTTATGTTCGGGGTCCGGGTCGAGCACGTCCGCGTGTGCAATATCAAGGGCAAACAGAAGAGCTTTCGGCGCCAGCGTGGTCGGCGCTCGGGGTTCAGGAAGGCGTATGTCTGCTTGAAGGAAGGCTTCGACATCGATTTCATGGGGCGCGAGTAGGCGGACATGGCGCTGATCAAGGTGAAACCGACCTCCCCCGGCCGCCGCGGTCTGGTGAAAGTCGTGACGCCGGGCCTGCACAAAGGCAACCCGTACCGGCCGCTCACGGAAAAAAAAGACAGCGCGAGCGGTCGCAACAACCAAGGTCGGATCACCGTTCGGCACCGCGGGGGCGGTCATCGCAAGCTCTATCGCCTGGTAGATTTCAAGCGGCGCAAGGACGGCGTCCCCGCCAGGGTCGAGCGCCTCGAATATGACCCGAATCGCTCGGCGCACATCGCGTTGCTCCTGTATGCCGACGGTGAGCGGCGTTACATCATCGCCCCCAAGGGTGTGCAGGCGGGTGCGACGCTCTGTTCGGGGACAGACGCCCCGATCCAACCCGGCAACACCCTGCCGTTGCGCAATGTCCCGGTAGGCACCACCGTCCACTGCGTCGAGATGCAGCCGGGGCGGGGGGCGCAGCTTGGGCGCAGCGCGGGGGGCTCCGTACAATTGGTCGCGCGGGACGGCGCGCACGCGACCTTGAGGCTGCGCTCGGGGGAGATGCGCAAGGTGCTATTGGAGTGCCGGGCGACGATCGGTGAGGTCGGGAATGCGGAGCACTCCCTGCGCGCGCTCGGGAAGGCCGGCGCCAAACGCTGGCGCGGGGTGCGGCCCACGGTGCGCGGCGTCGCCATGAACCCGGTCGATCACCCCCACGGCGGTGGTGAAGGCAAGACCTCGGGTGGACGCCACCCGGTGAGTCCCTGGGGCCAACCCACCAAGGGACACAAGACGCGCAAGAACAAACGCACCACCAAGATGATCGTCCGTCGGCGAAACAAGCTCGGTTAGTCGGGGAGAGCCGTGCCTCGCTCATTGCATAAAGGACCGTTCGTGGACCATCACCTCCTGGACAAGGTGGAGAAGGCGCGGACCAATAACGACAAACGGCCGATCAAGACCTGGTCGCGCCGTTCCGTGGTGATCCCCGATATGGTGGGGCTGACCATCGCCGTACACAATGGCCGCCAGCATGTACCGATCTACGTCACGGAGAACATGGTCGGCCACAAGCTCGGGGAGTTCGCGGTGACGCGGACTTTTCGGGGCCATGTGGGCGATCGCAAGGCCAAGAGCGCCTAAGAGGCCGGTATGCCGACGTCCGCGAAGCTGCGTAACGTGAGGATATCGCCCCAGAAGGCCCGTCTCGTCGCCGATCTGGTGAGGGGGCTGCCGGTCGATCGGGCCCTCGGCGTCCTGACCTTCAGCAATAAGAAGGCGGCCGGGATCATCAAGAAGGTCCTGAATTCGGCCATTGCCAACGCAGAGCACAATGATGGTGCCGACATCGACGAGCTCAAGGTTAGGTCGATCACCGTCGACCCGGCGGCCTCGCTCAAGCGAGTATCGGCCCGTGCCCGTGGCCGCACCAATCGGATCGTGAAACGCACGAGCCATATCACCATTCGGGTGGCTGAATAGGCCGGGTGGCTGAATAAACACGCGGCGGAAGGAGCGGCTTGGTGGAACGAGCCGCGTGGAATGGGCTACGTGGTTGAATGAAATAGGCAGATACGCATGGGTCAAAAGGTACATCCCACCGGGTTTCGTCTGGGCGTGATCCGCGACTGGTCGTCCCGCTGGTACGCGGAGTCGAAGAAGTACGCCGACTATCTCAACACCGATCTGGCGGTCCGCGAGTTCCTGAGGCAGAAACTGCGGAGCGCTTCGGTGAGCGCGATCCAGATCGAGCGGCCGGCCAACAATGCGCGCATCATCGTTCACACGGCCAGACCGGGGATCGTCATCGGCAAGAAGGGCGAGGACATCGAAGCCCTGCGCAGGGAGGTGTCGCGCATGATGGGTGTCCCGGTTCAGATCACCGTCGAGGAGATCCGAAAGCCGGAGCTCGACTCCTATCTCGTGGCGGAAAGCGTGGCCAATCAGCTCGAACGGCGTATCATGTTTCGCCGCGCGATGAGGCGGGCGGTGACCAACGCCATGCGCCTGGGTGCGCAAGGGATCAGGGTCAATGTCGCCGGTCGTTTGAACGGCGCGGAGATCGCGCGTTCCGAGTGGTATCGGGAGGGGCGTGTCCCGCTGCACACCCTGCGCGCGGATATCGACTACGGCCTCGCCGAGGCCAAGACCACCTACGGGGTCATCGGGGTGAAGGTGTGGATCTTCAAGGGCGAGATCCTGGGCCGGGGCGAGGCGACCGAGAGTCGGGCCGCCGAAGCCGCCGCCAAGTAGAGGATTGAACCGTCATGCTGCAACCCAAGCAGACCAAGTACCGTAAGCAACAGAAGGGTCGCAATCGCGGGCTCGCCGGCTCGGGCAACCGGGTCAGCTTCGGCGAGTACGGGCTCCGGGCCACGACCCGGGGGCGCATCACGGCCCGCCAGATCGAGGCGGCACGGCGCGCCATGTCGCGTTACGTGAAGCGCGGCGGAAAGCTCTGGATCCGCGTTTTTCCGGACAAGCCCATCACGCAAAAGCCTCTGGAGGTGCGGCAGGGGAAGGGCAAGGGCAATGTCGAGTACTGGGTCGCCTTGGTGCAGCCGGGGCGCATCCTCTACGAGATGGAAGGGGTATCGGCCGAGATCGCCGGCGAGGTGTTTCGCCTGGCGAGCGCCAAGCTCCCGGTGGGTACCGCGCTCGCGAGCCGTACGCTGTTATGAGCTCCGCCGCTGAGCTGCGGGGCAAGTCCCGGGACGATCTCGATAAGCTCTTGCTGGAGCTCGCAAGGGAGCACTTCAACCTGCGCATGCTGAAGGGGTCAGGGCAGGCGGTCAAGCCGCACCGTCTCAGGGACGTCAAGCGCGATATCGCGCGAGTGAAGACGGTTTTGAACGAACCCGATTTCAATATACAGGGGGGCAATATACAGGGGGGCAATAAACAGGGGGCCGCAGGCCCCGGCAATAAACAGGGGGCCGCAAGCCCCGGCGGGGCTCGGTGATGGGCAGAGAGGCGAAGGCGGGCCGGACTTTGGTCGGCCAGGTGGTGAGCAACAAGATGCAGAAGACTATCGCGGTCGCGGTCGAGCGGCGAGTGCTGCACCCGCTTTACAAGAAATACATACGGCGGACCACGAAGCTGCTCGCGCATGACGAACGCAACGAGTGCTCGCCGGGCGATGTGGTGGCCATCGAGGCGTGCCGGCCATTGTCCAAGCGCAAGAGCTGGCGGCTCAACAAGGTCCTCGTGCGCGCGGCGGAGGTCTGATTGGATTTTTTTGGGGGACCCGATGATCCAGATGCAATCTTCGCTCGATGCCGCCGACAATAGCGGCGCCCGGCGGCTCATGTGTATCAAGGTGCTGGGGGGATCGCATCGTCGCTACGCCGGGATCGGTGATGTCATCAAGGTCGCCGTCAAGGAGGCCATCCCGCGTGGCAAGGTCAAGAAGGGCGAGGTCTACGATGCCGTGGTGGTGAGGACCCGAAAGGGGGTGCGACGGCCGGATGGATCGCTGGTGCGCTTCGACGGCAATGCCGCGGTGTTGCTCGATAAACAGTTACAGCCCATCGGGACGCGCATTTTCGGGCCCGTCACGCGCGAGCTCCGGAGCGAGCGGTTCATGCGGATCATCTCGCTCGCACCCGAGGTGTTGTGAGGTCGAGAGCGATGCGAAAGATCAAGAAGGGTGATCAGGTGGTGGTGACGACGGGCCGATCCAAGGGCCATCGCGGTGCCGTATTGCGCTTGATCGGTGCCGATCGGGTGGTGGTCGAGAACGCGAACACCGTCAAGCGGCATACGCGCGGCAATCCGAGGGCCGGGACGGCCGGCGGGATCATCCAGAAGGAGGCCCCCATGCATATCTCGAACGTGGCCTTGTACAACCCCCAGACCAAGCAGCCGGATCGGGTCGGGATCCGTTCCCTCGATGACGGCCGCAGGGTCCGCTATTTCAAGTCGACGGGCGAGGTCGTCGATGTCTGAGAACTTTTATAAGACAGGGCGCGCGATGCCCGGGCCGGGCAAGGCGAATAAGTTGCGCGAACACTATCGCGATACGGTGGTCGGAGACCTTACCCAAAAGTTCGGTTATCGGAGCCGCATGGCGGTGCCGCGTATCAGCAAGATCACCTTGAACATGGGGGTCGGCGAGGCCGTCGCCGACAAGAAGGTGATCGATCACGCGGTCGACGATCTGCAGCGGATCGCGGGCCAGAAGCCGGTCGTGACCAAGGCCCGCAAGTCGATCGCGAACTTCAAGATCCGGGACGGCTGGCCCATCGGCTGTATGGTGACGTTGCGCCGGGAACGCATGTACGAGTTCCTCGAACGCCTGATCCACATCGCGGTGCCCCGGATCCGTGATTTCCGAGGGCTGCCGGCGCGTGGGTTCGATGGCCGCGGCAACTACAGCTTCGGCGTCAAGGAGCAGATCATCTTCCCGGAGATCGATTACGATAAGATCGACGTGATCCGCGGTCTCGATGTCTGTATCACCACCACCGCGCGCAACAACGAGGAAGGGCGCGCCCTCCTCATGGCGTTCTATTTTCCCCTGCGGGCCTGAGGGGCGAGGAGCACGAGCATCATGGCCAAGACTTCGGTGATCCATCGCGAGGGGCGGCGGCTGCGCACGGTGAAGCGCTTCGCCGCCCGGCGCGCCCAGTTGTTCGCGCAGGCGAACGACAAGTCCCTGGGTGTCGAGGAGCGGCGGGCGGCTCAGACCAAGATCCAGAAGATGCCGCGCGACGCGAGCCCGGTGCGCCTCCACAACCGCTGCCGGCTCACCGGGCGCCCGCACGGGTTTTATCGCAAGTTCGGACTGTCTCGCAGCATGCTGCGCATCGCGGCCATGAACGGCGATGTCCCGGGGCTCGTCAAGGCGAGCTGGTGACGGTCCGAACGTAGTAGACGCCAGGTAGGATGCTCCCATGACCATGCAAGACCCCATCGCCGATATGCTGACCCGTATTCGTAACGCTCAGGCGGCCCGCAAGGCAGAGGTGACGATGCCCGAATCGAAACAGCGGGTGGCGATCGCGGAGGTGCTGAAACGCGAAGGCTATATCGAGGATTTCCGCAGCGAAGCGAACGAGTCACTGAGAACGCTGACCATCACGCTCAAATACTTCGAGGGCAGGCCCGTGATCGAGGGCCTCCGCCGCGCGAGCCGTCCCGGGCTGCGCGTGTACCGCGCCAAGGATGCGATCCCCAAGGTGCGCGGGGGCTTGGGCGTTACGGTCCTCAGCACCTCGCGCGGGGTCCTAACCGATCGTGAGGCGCGCCGCCAGGGCCTGGGCGGGGAAATCATCTGCTACATTGCCTGAAAGTCCAGCGATTAGAGGCCAATCATGTCCAGGGTCGCGAAGAATCCCATCCCTCTGCCCTCCGGCGTCGCCGCCGAGATCGGTGCCGAGTCGGTGGTCATCAAAGGGAAACGAGGCACGATGTCGAGGTCCTTGTCGCCGCTCGTGGGCGTGACCTTGGGCGACGGCGCTTTGACGGTAGCGCCGCACTCCGAGTCCAAGGCGGCCAATATGATGGCCGGGACCTATCGAGCCTTGCTGGCCAATATGGTCCTCGGCGTATCCAGCGGTTTCAACAAAAAGCTCGAGATCAATGGCGTCGGCTACCGCGCACAGGTGCAGGGGAAGACCCTCAATCTGACCCTGGGATATTCCCATCCCATCAAGCTCGAGATACCCGAGGGCATCACCATCCGGACCCCGAGCGTGACGGAGGTCCTGGTGGAGGGCAACGATAAACAGCAAGTCGGGCAGGTCGCGGCCAATATTCGCGCCTTCCGTCCCCCGGAGCCCTACAAGGGCAAAGGGATCAAGTACTCGGACGAAGTGATCGTCCGCAAAGAAGCGAAGAAGGCCTGAGAGTTTGTGAAAAGATCTACTGCGCTCGGGATCTCGCGTTCCGGCGGTGCTCGGAATCCTCATGTATTTCCATATACACTCCGGTTGCTCGTCCCATCCTTGGGACTCGCCCCTGCGGGGCTTGCGCTCCGTTTCGCTCCCGGCGAAACGGTCCTGCGCTCCGGCGGGAAGCCAGGGCCAGGGAGTGGCCCTGCTTGGCGCGCCGAGGATGCAACGCGACCTCCCTTCGCTCGCGACGATTTTTTCACAAACTCTGAGGGGCGTCATGGATAAGAAAACCAGCCGTTTGCGTCGGGCACGGCGGGCG
>JALZID010000357.1 GCA_030860485.1 Pseudomonadota bacterium
TTCCACCTCGGTGGTGTGGGCGACAACTTGCCGAGCTTTCGCCACCAGTTCTTCGTCGATTCGTCGTGGTCTCGCCATCCAACCACTGTGCCATATTTAGTCTCATCTTGAAAGCACAATAGAATAAAGTACCAAGCCACGCTGGGGCGTCCTCAGGCGCCCGACAGGGCCGGACCCTGTGGACGCCCTGGTCATGGACTTTTGGGGCCGACCGACGAGGCTGACGCCCTACCCGACGGCGAGGAAACCCCCACGAAGACCTCGACGCAGTCCCGTGTGTCGACGGGGCGTGATGAGACCGCCCCGCTGATTACCTCGTCGGCCTTCTGAGCGAGCTCTGCGAGTTACCCGGGAGACCGAGTGGGTCGAGTTCAAGATGAAGCCACAGGCCATCGGCGAGCACATCTCGGCGCTGGCCAACTCGGCGCCTTTGATGGGCAAGGCCTTCGCCTATCTGGTCTGAAGCGTGCGCGACCAGATCACGCCCTGGTCGGTACGACGTCCGATCTGCGCGGGGCGCGCGTTGGCAACGAGGAGCTGGAGAGCTGGCTGCTGCGGCTGCTGGAACCCACGATCGACTTCCGATTCTTCACCGTGGCAGTGGACGGAACTCCCGGTGATGATTGCCGAGGTGATGATCGGTAGGCCGGTGGGACTATCGGTGTCGTTGTTCACCGCAATCCAGCGTGTGGGCCCTACGAGGGGTAGCTCGATCGTGTCCGCCCCGCTCCCCGCCGTACAACCGCCTGTCGGCGCATCGCTGTTGGCGAGGTCTCGGAGCAGCGCGGTGCTCCGCGGCGCGCCGCAACCCAGGGTGACTGAGATACCAGATCAGGGCGGCATTGACCCAGGGGGCGTCTCCTTGCCCGGCATACCACTGCGCCATCCCCCCGACCGTGGCGCGCCAGGCCAACAGGCCAAGGCCCACCAGCGCACCGCGAATGAACACCCCGACACGGGATATTTACTCGGACGCGTCGCGATAAGGGCGGGTATACCCCAGGTATCGATAGAGGGAAGGCCCTCCAAGGGCGGCGTGTCGACCCTCTACCATGCTCGGCCCTCGGGGGAGGTATAGGGAGTCCAAACTGACCGGCTCGAACCAATCTGGCCCAAGGCGCCGTTTTCGCGGGTGCAGCCCGCTGGCCTCATGGGGAGGGCAGCCAGGGCGGTAAGGAGCGCGGCCTGCTCGGCCGGGTCTCGGAGAATAGGGCCCGGAAGTCCGGCCGCGACGGGGAGGGGGCCACGGCAGGAGCTGCCCGCCTCCCTGGAGGCGGGCAGGCCCGAAGGACCCGCAACGTCCAGAGGCGGCATGGGCCTGAGACCCTCTGCCGCTAGCGAGGCGTACAGGACGATGAGGTGATGGGCGATGAACAGGGCGCTGGCGGTGACCGCGGCCAGGCTCAGGCCGAGCCCCAGGCGCTGAAAGAGGCGGCTCGCAGGACGGCGCTGCGGACGGGCACCTGGCTCACCCCGGGAAGTCTTGAAGAGCCATCGCAGAATGGCTGGGCGCCGCCACCGTCGAGACGGCACCTTCGTGGGTGAGTGTCCCGGGGAGTTGCGCCGCTTTGGCACCGGACCTCCCGCAGGCTGGGTCCGGCCGACGGGGTCCGGCCGTGTCCCGGGATCGCGCAGCAGGCGGTAGGCCCGGTTGATGCGGGCGGCATAGGCGGTGTCCCACTCACCCAGTGCCCCCGCGCGGTCGGGGTGATAGAGGCGGATCAGCTTTCGGTAGTGGTCGCGGACTTGCTCGAGGCTCGCCCCCGGCGCCAGGCCCAGCGTACGATAGGGGTCTGCGCCCTCGACCAACCACACCTGGCGAATAAAGAAGCGCCCCGCCTCACGCAGCTCTTCGGGGGTGACGCCGAGTGATGCCGCGCGCCGTTCCAGGGACCCCGAACCGGCGGCCATGCTCGCAAGGAGGTCCCCGACCCCCGCGGGCAAGGGGCGGGCGGCGTTGACCCACCCCCGGTGGCGCAGCGGTTGCCGATAGAAGTCGAGCGCCAGGCTGAAAAGCGCCCGACGCCCGTCCCGCTTCGGGTCCAGCGTCAAGCCGGCAACCGCCGTTCCGGCGGCGTCTCGTTGCCATAATAGTAATAGCTGTGATAGTAGCTGTAAGCGCTGTCGCGCCGGCTAAGCTTGTTGAATACCCCGCCCAGCACCCGCGCCTGGACGCCCGCCAGGCGCTTCAAGGCGCCGATCAAGTGATCGTGGCGCGTGGCGGCTGCCTCGACCACGACCACCGTGCTGCGGGCCAGGCTGGCGAGGATCAGACCGTCCGCAAGACCGAGGATGGGTGGGCCATCCAGGAGCACATAATCGAACTTCTCCTTCGCCAGCGCCAGGAAATCTACCATGCGGGCAGACTCCAGGAGCTCCGCGGGGTTGGGCGGCACGGGACCGGCCGGGATCGCAAAGAGGTTAGGGATATGGGCATCCTGCGTGACATCACCGGGCCCAATCGACTCGCTGGTCAGAAAATGGGTCAGGCCACGGTTGGTATCGAGATCCAAAACCCGATGCAGGGCGGGGCGGCGCAGATCACAGTCGATCAGCAAGACCTTGTAGCCCAGTTGGGTAAAGGTGATACCGAGATTGAGCGCGATCGTCGTTTTGCCTTCGGCCACGGAGGGGCTGGTAAAATGCAATACCCGGGGCGCACCCACCGGTGTCGAAAACAGCAGGGCCGTGCGCAGCGAGCGGGTGGCCTCGGCAATGGCGGAACGCGGGTCATCGTAGGCCGAGGTCGCCAGCGTGGCCGCGGTTGAAGAGGGCAGCTTCGGCAGGACGCCCAGCACCGGTAACCGGGCCAGGCGCTCCAGGTCTTCAGGCAGCTTGACGGTATCGTCGAGGTGCTCAAAAAGGAAGGCGAGACCGATCCCCCCGAGCAATCCCAATGCCACCCCTAACAAAAGGTTTATTGGCACATTGGGCCGGATCGGATCCTTCGGCACCTCCGCGGCATCGATGACCGAGAGGTTGTTCAAACTTACGCCGCCCACAACCCCGACTTCCTTCAGGCGTTGCAGCAGCCCGTCGTAGAGCGTGCGGTTGGTATCGACCTCGCGCATGAGGATATTGTATTGGCTGGTCTGGTCCCGGAGCCTCATCACCTCTGACGTGACCTCCGCAGTTTCGGAATTCAGCATCGCCTCCTTGCGCTGGGCCGCCTGGTAGTCGCCTCGCAATGCCTCATGGATCGCCCCGACCTCCCGGTCGATCTGATCCTCGACCTCGGTGATCCGGCTGCTGAGCTGCTGCATCTTGGGATAGTCAGGTTTGAGGGTCACCCGCTGCTCCTGATAGATCGCCTCCAGTTCGACCTTGACCTGTTTCAGTCTGTTGATGGTCCAATTGTCCAGGATCCGGCTGAGGCCGTGGCCCTGGGCCGCAAGCGCCTCGCGATAGAGGCTCTCGGCGGCGATGCGCTCCTTCCGCGCCTCGGCCAGGGCCGCGCTCATCGCTTGCAGCTTCTGCATGGCGAGCGTCTGTTTTTCGCCGTCGACGTTGTCGACGTTAAGGATACCCTGGCTCCGGGCAAAGGCCACCAGCGCCTGGTCGGAGTCCTCGAGCCTCCCCTTGACTTGTGCCAGCCGCTGCTCGAGGAAGTTTTTGGCATACGAGGCCGCATCAAAGCGGCGCTCCAGGCTCAATTGAATAAAGGTCTGGGCGAGCACCTGGACGATCTGGGCAGCCAGCGCGGGGTCGGGCCAGTCATAGTGGATCTTGACCAGCTTGGAATTCCGGATCGGTTCGACCGTGAGACTATCGAGAAGTCGGGCAGCGAGGCTGCTCCTTACCTCGCGCGGGTCGGTGGCCGCCTCCTGGGCACTGGCTTCTGCCCCAAGCCCCAGGATGGAGCGGCCCTGGCCGTCCCCTTGGAAGGCCGGATGCTGCGCGAGGTTCAGTTGTTCGACCACCCGCTCGGCGAGCGAGTGGCTCTTGAGCAGATCATACTGCGTCTGATAGAACTGTGGGTCGAAGGTGTCTGTCTCGGCCGGGGTGACGGCCTCATATTGGACGACCTTGGGCGCCTCACGGTCGATCTGCAGCATCGTCGTGGCCCGATAGATAGGGGTGGTCAGGAAGGTCGCCGTCGCGGTGAGCGCCACGGTGATAGATAAAAACACCAGGACCGTCCACTTACGCTTGACGAGCACCCGCCAGTAGCCGCGCAGACCCAGCCCCTCGTAGGTTTCTGACTCACCATAGGAGGCCTCAAAGGGTTTCAGGCCGGTGGCCGGCCGCTCCGCAGGAAGGGACTCTTGGGGCGACACCTGGGGCGACACCTGGGGCGACATGGGGGGGGTCTCAGGTTCTGGCTCGGGCATGGGTCGTGGAGGCGCCGTCCATCCGCCACCCGCGCTGGATCGGTTCCTCTTCCGTCTCGTACCACTCCTCACGCTCAAAACAGTGCCACGGTCGCGCCAATTGTGAAAAGGTTTTTGAGGGTCTCAGCGAGCCCGTGGGTGAAGGCTTTGCCGCCGTCCGTTTACTCGCCGGTAAACCCGCCCCCGCGCCGCATACTCTACGCTTTTTCTGAAGGCGGTGTCCAGCACGAGACGGCCGCTGAATGGCACTGTCGAGAATTCCGCTCGGCCGGTGGCAACACGGTGTTCGATGACCTTCATCACCTCGATGGCGCGCGTAGTAGCATAGAAGTACAGAGAACACAACCCCAGAAATGTGTAGAACATGACGCTCTCGGCGATCCGGAAGTAGAGCCCTGCCAGTCCCGTTATCCCCAGGCCCAGCGCCAGGCCCCACATGATCATCACCGACTGATTCACGCTGTAACCCGCGCGCATCAAGAGATGGTGCAGGTGCTCTCGATCCGCCGCAAAGGGTGACCGATGCTTTACAATACGACGGACCGTGAGAGTGAACATATCCAGCAGGGGCAGGCCGAACAGGTACAGGGCCGTCACTGGCGTGAAGGCACGCAGCTCCCCTTGCGAGAGCCTGATCAAAAACCAGGCCAGGATTAGACCCAGAAACATGCTGCCCGCATTGCCCATGAACACCTTCGCGCCCCTTCGCCGCCAGGGAAACCGCAGGTTGAAGCAGAGAAAGGTAAAGACCACGCCAGCGGCCACAAGCAGGAGGTGGACATCGGTGTACAGACCGGCGACAAAGGCCGCCCATGCCAGCAAGAGCAGGCTCATTCCCGCGATCCCCCCGGCCAGCCCGTCCAGCCCATCCACCATATTCATGGCGTTGATGACCCCGACCGTGCAGAAGACGGTGAACGGTACGGCGCACAATCCCAACGCGAACGTCGCCCCAGGCCAGAACAGATCGCCGAGATCATGCAACGACACCTCGACCCAGTAGATCATCAGCAGCGCCGCGCCAATCTGTACCGCAAACCGCGTGCGCACCGAAAGCCCGCGGTAATCGTCCCAGAGGCCGATGATGACCAGTAATGCCGAGGCCGCGAGCAATGCCCCGAGCTTGGGCTCTGCCGCGGGCAGCATAACGGTTGCGCAGACTAGGCCACCGAACATGGCGATACCGCCGATCAAGGGGACCGGCCGTAGATGATCTTTGCGCCCACCAGGGAGATCCAACAGCCGGAAGCGCAGCGCTATTGGTCTGAGCCACACTAATAACAGAACGGCAACGACGGATCCGATGAGACAAGCACTGAAGAGACGCATACCCCCTCCCCGAACATTCGCAGCAATCGTTATCTTCAGGCCTGAAGCGCGCGTTCCTTGACAAGACCTGTCTCAAAGCCAGCCCCCACGCTCCCCCACGGACGGCGCAATGCCCGAGAGGCGCCGCGAGCCGGCCCCGTACCCTGCTCACACGGCAGGCGAGGAGTCAGGAAGCTCTGTTGTCCCAACCCCGGTAAACATGCAACCCCATCTGGTGCACACCGCTCAGCAAGCACGCTACCGCCCTCCCATGTAGCTTTTTGCCCCAGGATGGCGCCGCGGTAGGGGCAGGGGTCGAGCGGCTCGCCGCTCAGAGCCCTGAATACTCAACAAGGTTTTCAGCATCTCGTCCGCCAGAACATTGCGGTCGAAGTTGTGTTCCGCGTAACGTCGTCCGGCCAGGCCCATCGCGCGACACTGCAAGTGATTGTCGGCCAGCGTCCGCACGGCCTCCGCCAAAGCCGTGGCGTCCTCCGGAGGCACAGCAATACCAGCGCCCGACGCCGCCAGCAATTCGGCGCTCTCCCCTTGCACGCCGAGGATAATCGGCCGAGCCGTTCCCATAGCCTCGAACATCTTCGACGGGATCACATGACGAAAAAGCGGTAAGTCCCTCAACAACACCAGCGCCACATCCGTCAGTCGCCAGTAGTCCTTGACGGTGGCCTTATCGACGGCGCCCGCAAACACGACATTCTTCAGCTTGCGGTGCGCAGCGAGATCGCGAAGCGCCGACTCCTCCGCGCCGGTACCGATCAGCAAAAGTACAATATCGGAGCGATGCCGTAACCGGTCCGCGGCGTCCAGCAGGGTCTCCAGTCCGTGCGCCAGCCCCAGGGTCCCCACGTACGCGGCGACGAACTTCCCCTGAAGGCCGTGTTTCGCTTCAA
Source organism: Pseudomonadota bacterium (assembly GCA_030860485.1). Taxonomy (NCBI): domain Bacteria; kingdom Pseudomonadati; phylum Pseudomonadota; species Pseudomonadota bacterium. Next base: position 6,551 of record JALZID010000357.1, read on the forward strand.
GGTGCCTTAGACGCTCCCCATCCTGAAACGCCGCGAGATCGACTCCGTTGTGAACGACCACTACTTTCTCTGGCATGATGCCATTGGCCGTCAGGATGCTTTTGTATGATTTCGTCACACTTACGATGCACGCCGCCTTGCGATAAAGCATATACTCCAAGCGCTTCAACAGACGAATCGGCAAGGATTCACGCATCGCCCCCACCGCCACAATCGCGTCGGGCCAAAGATCTCGTAGCTCAAACACGAAGGGCCGGCGCTTGCACTTGGACAATACGAAGCCGGCGCAGGGCGTGAAGAACTGCGGAGAGGTCGTAACGATCACATCGTGCTTCGGCAAGAACAGCCCCGCGATAAAGGCCGATACCATGAAGCTCATGTAGTCCAGCGTCCGCAATAGGAACCCTTCGTTCGCAGTGATGTAGGTCGACACACGAATGACGTCAATGCCGTCCATCCTCTCGCGCTGAAAAAGCTTGTTCTCATAGCCCCCGAACACTTTGCCGGCAGGAAAATTCGGTGCCCCGGTAATAACCGTGACCTGGTGCCTGCGGGCAACCCAGCGGCGAGTGTGCTCGTAGGTTCGCGTGGCCGGGGCGTTCGTTTCCGGCGGAAAGTTGTCGGTGAGAAAGAGAATTCGCATAGCAACAGACCTCCGGGGACGAAGAAACATCTGGAGCGCGGCGGACTGGCCGTACTTGTACCAGCGGGCGAGCGGGCCGGTGGCGAGAAGATGGTCTATACCCTTGGAACTGCCTACCATCGTCCCCCCCGGCGTCGATGGCACCGGGCCGGATCCTCCGCCGGCCCGCTACTTATCTTGTTCTGGGACCGCGCCCTCGCGATCCCACCCTTTTCGTACCCGCCCCCGACCTCAGTCGGAGCACGGGCCTCTCCGCCGGCACCCGGCCATGGGCACCACGCTGAGCATGGCCAGCTCTGCCCGACTGCCGGCTAGGGCGATGGCCCTCTGGAGCGCGTCTACCCCATCAAGCATAAACAATCCGTGCGGGATACTCAACACTACGTTGAACGCACGCGCGCTTGCCGTGCGCCGCCCTCACGCTAGGGGCGGTCCCCGATGAAGAAGAACCCTATCCTGGGCTCATCCCAGAGCTGCCGGCTAGGGCGATGGCCCCCTGGAGCGCGTTCACCCCATCAGCATAAACAATCCGTGCGGTATACTCAACACCACGTTGAACGCGCCCTGCTGGCGCGGCTTTTGTACGCAACTTCGTTTATCAGGGAATGGTCTATAGAATCATGCGTAAGGTTCGACACATGGATGAGGTCCACAGGCTGCTGGAGCTAGCCCGAGGCCGCGACCTTACGCAGGTCGAGCTCGCAAAGCGCATAGGGGAGTCCCAGCAGGTAGTGAACAACTGGAAGCGCAGGGGAGCCATTCCCGGTAGGAAGCTGGCGAAGGTGGCCCATGCGCTTGGTGTGACGGTAGAAGAGATCCTAACCGGCCAGCGTTTGGGCACTGATGAGCCCGCCGACTTCGACCCCGACACCCTTCGCCTGGCCCGGGCTTTCCAGCTCCTGTCCACTCGGGACAGGGCGCACGTTCAGGCGGTTGCTAATGCGTTTGGTACGGCCCCCGGGGAGGTAGAACGGAGCACGGCAGGGGAGGCAGAACGGAGCACGGCAGGGGAGGCAGAGCGGAGGAGGGCAGGAGAGCGGAGGAGGGCGAGCGAGCGGAGGAGGATGGCCGGAGAAGGCCGCACGCCCAAGCCCGGTGCCAAGAGCGACCTCCCATCATTTAGGGGCACATCAGGTCAAAAGCGTTCTCCACTTTAAAACATTCCTAAAGCCATCCCCGGACCCAATACACTCCCAGGCCGAAGTACTCCTTGAGCGCCCGGGTGCTCCCCTCCAGGGCCCCGGCATCCGGTAGCCACTGCAATAAGGTCTCGTCGCCACTCTCCACCACCTCGAAGTCGGTCGGCGCCGGCGCGGCTTCGACCCCCAGGGCGTGAAAGAGCGCCAGCGCCCGGGGCATGTGTAAGGCCGAGGTCACGAGCAACACCTGGTGGAGGCCGTGCGCCCCCAAGAGGCGTTTGCTATTGACGGCGTTCTCGTAGGTGTTGCGGCTCGCCGTCTCCAGCAAGAGGGCCCGTTCCGGCACACCCCAGGCCCGTAGCAGCCCGGCCATGGCATAAGCCTCCGCCGGGCCTTTGCCCTGCCACGGCAGATTCCCACCGCTGGCGATGACGAACCGTGCCTTGCCCGCCTGATAGAGCTGCGCCGCATACAGCACCCGATCGCTCGCCCCGCTCAGGTCCACGGTGAGCCGCGGCGGGAGGGCAGCCCCCACCCCGCCGCCCAGCACCACGATGGCATCGGCCTTGGGCACCTGTTCCAGCGCCATCGGCAGATGGCGCCGCTCCAGAGAGGCGCGCAGGTAATCGGAGACGGCGGGCACCGAAGGAACCCACAGCACCAGAAGGGAACAGAGGAGCGAGAGTCCAGCCGGCCGCTTCTGGCCGCGCCACACAAACACAGCTCCGAGGAGGATGAGAAGCAGCGAAAGGCTCAGCGGATAGGCAAGCTGGGTGAGCGTCTTTGAAATCAAAAGCGCCACCTTGATTGTATCGGAGCGAGCCGGATCCCTTTCCCGCACGTGTCTATCACAGACCCTTGTATGTTGTTCCCCCACCCGCGAAAAGCGCGGACAGGGGGAGGGAGATCCCACACCGCCTCCCTTGCGCGTAGCAGGGAGGAGGCCCCTCGTTCCCTCCCCTGCGCCTAGCGGGGGAGGGTAGGGTGGGGGCTATCCACTTCGCTCCACCAATGACACTAGCCAAAGATATTTGAAATTGTATGCTCTTTTCATCCCTTCCCCCTGGAAGGGGCAAGGATAGGATGGGGGTTGAGTCTCTCAGAACTATGCGACGCTCAACCCCCCACCCTCGCCCCCTCTGCCAGGGGGGGGGAATAACCTGGTGCTGGCAGCTTATTGAATTTGCACACATATAAGTGGATAGCCCTCTTCATTTGAACCGCAGGGCGCTCTCCATCTCGATCATGGCGACTAATACCATTGACACTAAATAATATAGTGACTATTGTATAAGTCATGCCTAAAAGGAACCTAAACCGCAAGACTACGCCCTACGAGATCCTGGGTACCCTGGAACGACTGGGTGCCAACCTCGCCCTGGCGCGCAAGCGTCGCGGTTGGCGTCAGGCGGATCTGGCCGAGAAGCTCGGTGTCTCGCGGCAGACCATCGTGGATATGGAACATGGCAAGCCCACCGTCGCGGCCGTCGTCTACGCCAGCGCGCTCTGGGCGTTCAACCTGCTGGGGGACCTCAAGCGCGTCGCGGCGCCGGAAGCCGACGACGTCGGCACCGCCCTGGAGGCTGCGCGCAGCCGCAAGCGTGTACGGGTTTCATCCACGGGGATGGACGATGCCTTCTAGAGACGATGACTTCTAGAAAGGCCGGAAGGCGTCGTGAAGCCCGGCCGTCAGAGTGTTACGTATACGTGCAGCTGCCCGGCGAGCACACGATGGTCACCGCCGGCAAATACCGGCTCGATACGAGTGGCCCGCAGCCGGTCGGTCGGTTCGTTTACGGTCAGTCCTATCTGGCGCGGCCGGCAGCGGTCGAATTGGATCCGATCGATCTCCCCTTGGTCCGCCGCACCTATGAGACGGCGGCGCTCGGCGGCATCTTCGGTGCGCTGCGCGATGCCAGCCCCGATGCCTGGGGAAGGCGGGTTATCCAGAAGCATCTGAATCGAACGGATCTGTCCGAGCTGGACTATCTGCTGCACTCGCCGGAAGACCGTGCCGGCGCCCTCTCCTTCGGCCTGAACGCCGAGCCACCGCCACCGGTCCGCCAGTTCAACCGGACGCTGCACCTGGGCAAGATCCTTGATCTCGCGGAGCGCATATTCCGGGACGAGGAGCTGCCCGGGGTACTGTCGGCGGTTGAGCGTGCCAATGTCGATCAGGTCGCCGAGTTGGTGAATCCGGGGACATCCATGGGCGGCGCGCGTCCGAAAAATGTCGTCGAAGACGACGAAGGGCTGTGGCTGGCCAAGCTGCCGGCGCCGGGAGACCCGTGGAACTACACCCGCGTCGAGCACTCCACCCTGGTTTTGGCGCGTGAGTGTGGTCTATCCGTTGCGGCCAGCAAGCGGGTCACGGTGGGCGGTAAGGATGTGGTGCTGGTCAGCCGCTTCGACCGCGAAAAGACGCAGCAGGGCTACCTGCGCGCACGCATGGCCAGCGGCCTGACCCTCATGCATTCCGAAGACACGCCGGACGCCAGCCAGGGTTGGTCCTACATCCGCCTGGCAGAGGAATTGGCGCGCTGGGGCGATCGGGTCGAGGATGACCTGCACGAACTGTTTCGCCGGATGGTCTTCAACGCGCTGATCTCCAACCTGGACGATCATCCTCGAAACCACGCTGTCATCGCGCCCGGAAAGACATGGCGGCTATCGCCGGCCTATGACCTGACACCGTCCGCACCCGTCTCGATCGAGCGGCGGGATCTCGCCATGGTATGCGGGCGGTTGGGGCGCTGGGCTAACCGCGAGAACCTGCTGTCCGAGTGTGCGCGCTTTCGTTATCCACGTGCAGATGCCGCTCGCGTCATTGATGACGTAGCTGCGACCCTTCGGAGCTGCTGGCGACAGATCTTCCGACGCGAAGGCGTGTCGGAACAGGATTGCGATCGGCTTGCGCCGGCCTTTGTGTATCCGGGCTTTGACTTCCCCCGGAGAATAGGATAGGCCGACTTGGCAATCACGCACCCCCGGAGCACCCGCACATCCCTCCTGACTCATAGATCGACAATCCCTGACCGCCATTCCTTTTTCGTCATTCCCGCGAAGGCGGGAATCCAGTTTGGCCGGTGTAGATCAGCCGCACCCGCCACGCATCAGGCTGCGCCTGGAAGGCCTTATACAGCGGGGCGACCTTCATAAAATTAGGTCGCGCTGCGGCGCTCAAGTCGACGGAAGTGGATAGCTACGGTCGGCTGAGTTGAAAACGCGCCCCTCTAGGCAACTCCGCGTCGACCCGCCAGACGATCACCGCACGCGGCAAAACCCTCCCGAACTCGGGTGCGAATGTACCTTGTTCGATGTTCAGCGCTTCACCGGTCAGTGACCTAAGGAGCAGCGCTTCCCCTGCCGGAAGGCGGAGAAGCCATCCTTCGCCCCGCCGCTCCACCTCGATATCCGGATGAAGCGGAACCCTCCCGCTCACGAAGTGACGCCCGTGCCCCAGCAGCTCATCCTCCCATTGAAACGCCCCGGGGGTTAATTCCAGGGCCCGGCGATGAACAGGGGAACCGGCCAGTCGCCGGTAGCCGTCATGCGCACAGGCCGCTCGCAAGACACCGGCCGACTCCTCATGTGTTAACCCGAAGGGACGCGCCCGCCGGGCAACCCGAAAGCTCGCCCATACCTCGGAGGAATCCTCATCGTCCACGGTTACAGTGCTGTGCGCGGCCGTGGAGCGCTCCCAGCTCCTCACGCCACCTTCCTCGTACAAGGAGGTCCCGGAATTGCCGACCACCCGCTGCCCGCCGAACGACAACTCAAAGCTCAACGTATCGGCGTGCGCATGGCCAGGCAGATAGTCAGGCCCCACCCGCGCCCCGTCGAAGATCACAGACCATGGCCCGAGCGAAACGCGCAGATAGCCGCTTTCCCCCAGTGCGCGAATACCCTCTCCGGGTGCCTTTGGGACCTCCAGACCCAAGCCGTGCGCATAGCGGAACAGCTCATCCGGCGCAGGCGCGACACCAAACGCCGAATCGTTGAAAAAGGCGATCTCCCCGTCGGGGTGCCGCATCACCTCGAGCCACTTCCCCATCCGGGTTGCCGTTTCGCGCCAGCGATGCATTTGCGACAGATACTTCTCGAAGAGTTTCGGAAAGGCTTGGCTAAGATTGACGAGATCCAACAGGTCCTCATAGATCAAGCTGTGATACATGGGGCTACGCTCAAAATGGCCCCCATCCGCCAGTACCTGCTCGGGAACCTCCCTTTCCAGGATCTGGAGCCCCTTGTTTCTCCAGGAGCGTGCCTCCTCCCCATCGAAGAAGGTACCCGCAAACACCAGCGCCTTCGCGTTCGCGAAGAGATGGTTACCCAAGAGATGCACTTCCAGCCGTCTGCGCAGGAAGCGTACCTGCGTCGCGAGGCTGGCGCACGCCGCCTCCGAGAGGGCGTTCCCCGAAAGAGCCCACTTGATCCAGTTGACGATGCGAAGCGAGAGCGGATACGGCTCCCATCCCGTGCCCAAGGCCGGCGGATTTTCCGCAATCCAGCGCTCGATCAGCCCCCGATGCCAGTCCACCCGCTCCGATGAGCCTTCTGCATTCAGATCGTCGAAGTAATGCAGATTATAGCGCCAGAGCCGAGGCCACGAGCCGTTGTCCCAGCCGCCCGGACCAGCGATATCGCGTGTGACATTGAGGAAGCGTAGACGGGAGGCCCCGAAAAGGCTTGGCCGCCTTCTCGCTGGCGATTGCCAACGCCCTCTTGCCGCGCGGATCGGCGGCGCGGGCCGAAATTCAAGACGAGGTGTATAGATCCGGTGCCACACCCGGCCGTAGAACTGGACGGGCCTGAGATGACAAAGCGTATGGAAATAGCGACCGAGTATCAACCCCGGGCCGCCTCTGCGATCTGGAAGCTCACTTCCGTTACTTCCACCAATTCCTCAAACGGGATGGGGCTCGGGCCCCCTTTGCGGACAGCCTCCACGAACGCAGCCGCACACGCCGCGTTCCCCTTGTCCTGACGCCAGAGATTGAGCTTGGTGAAACCCGGCCACGCGAACCCCCGCAGCGTGCGAAAATTGTCAAGCTGCAGAATTCGCCCCCCGCAGAACACCTCCAGCCGCTCCTTCGGAAAGGACCGATGGCCGTTGGCAAGGTAATGCACGGTTCCGATGGATCCATCACCGAAGCTCAACGTGAAGCTCACCCGATCCGCCGGCACGCCACCGCCGGCGCCGCCTCCCACGGATGCCGTCTGTACGCCGACAATCGGTTGTCCAGCAAGGAATCGAAGCAAGTCGATGAAGTGGCAAGCCTCCCCGATGATACGCCCGCCGCCCACGTCAGAATCCTGGGTCCAGTGTGAAGCAGGGATTGCTCCCGCGTTGACGGTCATAATGAAGGCCTTAGGCTCCCGAGTGCCATCGAGCAGGGCCTTGATCTTTCGCACCTGCGGCGCAAACCGGCGATTGAATCCCACCATCAGGCATGATGCGGGGCCTGTCCCTCGCATGTAAGCATCTCGAATCTCGGAAAGGTCATCCCGGCTGATGGCCAGCGGCTTCTCGACAAACACATGCTTCCCCGATGCAAGCGCGGCATGTGTGAAACGTGCGTGGCTATCATGCCGCGTCGCGATCACAACCGCGGTGATCTCTCCATCGGCCAACAACGAATCCGCATCCGTCGCGGTGACCTCAAACCCGTGCTTCCGCCCGGCGTGCACGCCGCTCACCCCCGCACCCGAGACGACAGTTTTCAGCCGAGCACCGGTCGCCTTGAAGGCAGGGATCAGCACTTGGCCCGCATAATTTCCGGAACCGATGAATCCCACCACTGGCTCCGCAGGCCTCGGCACCGGCGCTGACAGCTTCACTTCCCGCTGCAGAAGCACCGATTCCGGCCTTTCCTCCGCGTTCGGATATTGCAGTAGTATTCCCAGCGATGGCGCATCGCCGCCTAGAAGGTCGTATGCCCGGTCAGCCTCGGCGAGCGGAAAGCGATGAGAAATGAGCGGCGCCACATCCAGACGCCCGTCGGCGAGCATGTCCAGTACCGCTTCGAAGTTGCGCTGCTCAGTCCAGCGCACGAAGCCTACAGGATAATCCTGCCCCTTCTCCTCATAGTTGGGATCGTACCGGCCCGGCCCGTAAGAACAGGAAACCTGGAACGTCAATTCCTTCTCGTAGAAGTCGGCTCGGGAGAGCTCCAAGCCCGTCACTCCCACGAGCACGATCCGCCCCCGCTTGCGGCACATCCGCGCCCCCTGCGTAACGGGTTCGCTGCTTCGGGTAGAAGCCGTAATGAGCACCCCATCGATTCCGCGGCCCCGAGACAACGCCATCGCCGCTGCAATCGGATCCTCCCCGCGCCCCAGATCCACTGTCTCCGCCCCGAATCGGCGGGCAATCTCGAGCCTAACTGGGTCATAATCCAGCCCCAATACCCGGCACCCTTGGGCGCGTAGAAGCTGCACGGCAAGAAGCCCGATCAGTCCGAGTCCGGAGACGACGAATGCTTCGCCCAGGGCCGGCTGCGCCAGGCGTATACCCTGGAGCGCGATGGCTCCGATGACAGTAAACGCCGCTTCCTCATCGTTTACACTGTCAGGGATCCTGGCGCAAAGATTCACCGGCACACTCACCACTTCTGCGTGTTTGCCGTTAGAGACCACTCGATTTCCCACGGCAAAGCTCGTCACCCCCACTCCCACCTCGATAACCACGCCAGCATTGCAGTACCCCAAGGGCAAGGACTGGCCGAGCTTGTTGCGCACCGCCTCAAGGGTCGGGAGCAGGCCATCGGTCTTGATCTTGTCTAGCACCATGCGCACCTTGTCGGGCTGCTGGCGCGCCTTTTCGATCAGGTTGGCTTTCCCGAACTCCACCACCATACGCTCCGTACCAGCGGAAATGAGGCTGCGGCGGGTGCGGATTAGCAATTGTCCAGGTTTTGAGCTCGGGCAGGGAACCTCTGCCAGTTCCGTATGGCCGCTAGAAAGGTCTTGGAGGATCTGTCTCATCTGGATTTACCTTGTCGCGGTGATCAACATGAACAGCCCATGTTTCGAGAAAAAGGTCCGGATCACCCATCTCGGCCAGACCAGACGCGCTACTGAAAGCAACGGGCCCTGACTGCGCTGGCCAGCAGACGAAGAAAGGAGATCCCCGTGTGTTAAAACAGTGTTTGTTTCAATGTTTCGGAACTTCTTGAAAAGCTCGCGCGCCTCCGCTATAGAATAGGCCTTCGTGCCAGGGCTTTCCAAATATTGGTTATAGAGTTGGTTCAACGGCGTCATAGGCTTTAGCCTGAGCAGGGCGTACCTGAGCCACAACATCAAGCCCACGCAGCTATATTTGTGGTAAATCATAATCTTGGCCACGCCGCCGGGCTTGAGAACGCGGAACACCTCATTGATTGCCTTTTCCGTATCGGGGGTGTGATGAAGCACACCCCAGGAGTAGACCCAATCGAAGGATTGATCAGCAAAGGGCAGAGACTCGGCATCGGCCACACGAAGATCGGACCTCAGCCCGAACAATTCGCAACGCCTCCGGGTATGCTCCACGGGCGATCTGTCAAATCGATTCCCGTCAGCCTTGCGCCGGCTTGCGCAAAGCGCTGGTGGTCCGCGCCCAGCCCGACGCCAATTTCCAGCACAATCAGATCGCGTGCGCCATCGAAGCGGGCGAAGCCTTCGATGAACGGCTCCAGTGAATACCGTTTTTCCATCTGCGCCAGATAGCCCGCCTTGTCCGAGGCATCGAGAAGCAGCCGCTCCCCGCAGGACGCTTCGTCCCAGAAATCGCGCACTTCTTTCTTCAGATCATCCACTCGCTGTACCCTTTGCGCGAACCTTGTCCATGAATTCCCGACACCAGATCTCGATGCACACGAGTCCCAGAATCGTGTAAGCCACGTCCGCACGCCCGGCCTGATCGTCCGCGACCAAGGCGGCCACCGCCTTGGGCTCGAACAGGCCACGCCGGCGCAGCGTGTCGGCGGACAGGATATCGCCCACCCACTCCCGCAATTCGTGGCGCAGCCAGTGCCGCAAGGGGGCACCAAACCCCGTCTTGGGCCGATAGATCACCGCTTGGGGGAGGTAAGGCTCCATCGCCTTTTTGAGCACCCACTTACCTTCCGCTCCACGCTGCTTGAGCCCCGGCGGCAGCGCGTTGGCCAGCCGGACCAGATCGTTATCCAGGAACGGCACGCGCACCTCGACGCCCACCGCCATCGACATCTTGTCGGTGTAGAGGAGGTTGTGATCCGCCAGGAAAAAACGTTGCTCCAGCGCCAGCATGCGCTGCAAGGGCGGCAGGCCGGGCGGCAGCGTTCCGAGATAGTCTTCCAGCGGCGCGACCATATCTTCATTCGCCAAGGCCGCACGATGTTCCGGTGCAAACAAGCCCAGCACCCGTCCCGGGTCCGCCCACAAGAAATAGCCGACCAAGCGCTGATCCGGCGGCAAATCGGCATGGGCGAACGCCTTGGCCGAGCGCCGCCCCAGCGTTCCACCCTGGCCCAGGCGCGCGGTCATATTGCGCAGACCTTGCCGCGCAGCCCCCGGCATCCATGCCCAATAGCGTTCCAGCATCAACGCCCGGTGCCGGCGGTAGCCGGTGAACAGGTCATCGCCCCCGGCCCCGGAAAGCAGCACCTTCACCCCGTGTTGCCGGGCAAGCTGGCTGATATACAGCACATTCAACGGTGCCGGGTCGGCCAGCGGTTCGTCCAACTGAAACACCATGCGCTCCAGGTCCGCCGCCATGCGTAACGAATCCACTTGGATCACGTGCAGCTTCACCCCCAGGTGCTTGGCGACCTGACGTGCATAGGGAAGATCGTCGGTTACCCAGGCATCCCGAACCGAGCCCGTATCGATGGTGAAGCAATCGATGTCTGGCGACACCTCGCGCGCCATCGCCACCACAGCGCTGGAATCGAGCCCCCCTGAAAGAAAGGCCCCCACGGGAACATCGGCGACCATCTGGCGGTGCACTGCGGTGCGCACGCCCTCTAGCACCCCGTGAATTGCCTCCGCCGCATCCAGGGCCAACGGCGCCTCCGCCCAAGAAGAGCGCGCCCAACGCCAGCGGCAGACGATGCGACCATCCTTCACGCGCAACGCCTCGCCCGGTCCCAGCCGGCTGACCCCCCTGAACGGCGTGGCCCCGCCCGGACTCCACAAGAACCCGAGATAGCGAAACAAGGCCAACACATCCAGTGACCCCGCCACGCCACCACATGCCACCAAGGCCTTCAACTCGCTGGCGAAAACAAAGCCATCGCGACCCTCGTTGAAATACAGCGGCTTGACACCCATTGCGTCGCAGGCGAGGAAGAGCTTCTGCTCGACTTGATCGTAAATCGCGACGGCGAAAATGCCATTGAGCAACGAAAGCATCGCCTCGCCACGCGCCCGGTGAAGGGCCAGCAGCACTTCGGTGTCTGAGTGGCCGCGAAAGCCGTAGCCCTCCGACTCCAGTTGCGCTCGCAGTTCGCGGAAGTTGTAGATCTCACCGTTGAAGACAATGACCACGGTGCCCCACACATCGAGCATAGGTTGATGCCCAAGGGGCGATAGGTCGATGATCGCCAGGCGGTGATGCGCCAAGCCAACGCTTCCATCGGGCGAAAGCCACTCGCCGACATCGTCCGGGCCGCGATGGGCGATGGCGGGCGCCATCTGCCCGAGCAGTTCGGAATCGAACCTTCCCTGAAAACCCGCAATACCGCACATATCGATCCGTTAAGATTTAGGCGTAAATACCAAGTTGAACAGACGATCTTCTGTCAAACCGAAGGCCAACCAGCGACCGTCCATTGCACGCGTCGACGGTGTAGTCCGAAGATCCGGCCACGGCCGATGCAGCCGAAACTACAACCGCCCCCACGCCTGCACCGGCCCCAGCCAGCGCACGGTGTGCCAGAGGCGAGATAACTTGCCGACCATCAGTTTTAAGGCTTACGCACTGTGCCGACAAGCAGTATGCGGAACCGCGCCAAAACCCCGAAAGCATTGACGATGCGCTCGTAAAGGGCCCCGCCAATATAAGCCGGCCAGGCGAAGCGCAGGTACTCGGGACGGCCTTCGATTAATTCAAGGTTCTCGATCGCTAGTCCAGCCGCCGCTGCATGTCGCCGGACGGCAGATGACGTGTTCGCGCGATACAGCGTCGGAAACGTATCAGCCTCCGCGCGGCCGCGCTTGCGGTTCACCCACTGATGGAATCGGTGCGGTGTCAGTCGGGCGATGGTCGGCATGTAGTGTGTCTTGTTGGGTGTCTTAAACAGAAATACCCCCCCCGGCTTCAGCACGCGCCGAACATCTTGCAACACCGCCAGCGGATCCGGTAGGTGCTCCATCACGTTGTCCGCGAACACCACATCGAAGCGCGCATCCTCGTAGGGAATGCCGCCGGCGTCGGCCACGCGCCCTTCGTCGAGCATGCGATTGTCCACCACGCGCGGGTCCAGATCGATCCCGCATACGCTCGCCACCAGCCCCTTGAAATTCATCTGCTCGACAATGCCCGCGCCGGCCCCCAGGTCCAGCACCACGCTCTCGGGCTTCAGGTGCCGAAGGATACGTTCACGGAACAACTGGTCGTCCCAGTTGCGAGTCACGCCCGGATAGAGCGCCCGATCCAGCCTCGCAACCAGGCCGCTCACCGTAGACCGTGGACCAGCTCGATGGAGACCCGGCTCACCTCCACGATAGCGACGACGAATCCCTCGCGCCCCTCGCTGAAATACACCCGCTTGACCCCCATCGTGTCGCAGGCCAACGCAACTGGAAGCGTATCTGGGTCCTCCCATTGGAGCCTATTGTTTGCATCCCGCCATTTCCTCAATGACTGTTCGTGCCCAACGTCAGGCCAGAATATTCCCGGCGCAGCACGCATGGGGCCGCTGACCCACGCGCGCTCGTCTGTCGCCTCCGCCAGCCACTTTGCCATCGGCACGCCGAAGCCCGTCTTCGGGAGGTTTGCGATCGTATTAGGCAGCGGCGTTTCCGGCGAGCGCGCCAACATTGCCTTGCCCGCGCCGCCCTTTAAGCCCGCGGTGTATGGCCCGAGCGTTACCAGCAGTTGCGCATCCACCAACGGCGTGCGCAGTGCCACCGAATGTCCCTCGCTGGCCCAGTCGCTATCGCGCAGCAACTGGTTGCGCAGTATTAGAGCGTGGACTCCAGCGGGCCAACGGCGGCGGCGCCATCCCTGGCTTGAGCCGATGTCATTCCAGGAGGGAACCCGTCAAGCCTGGCCAACCCCTCCCGCGCCATATCAGCTCCCAACAGTGCTGGCAGTTCGCTGGGTAAAAATAGGCGGCGGCGATGGCCCAGGGCAACGCGTTCGCTCCCCCATACGCCCCCCGCGTCGGGGCCGCGTGGGCGCATGTGGTCGGTCATCCGCCGAGTGGCATCAAGCGCCGTTGCTTCAGACGCACGCGGTGCTGCGATAAAACCCGCTATTCCGCACATGAGCGACGTGGGCGGCGTAGTAAGGCATATTGCGCCCCAACTAAAAGCGGCAAAAACCTAATGATGTTAATAAACAAACTGTTGAATGTACTATCGATATATACCAATGTGCCAAGCAACCCGAAGAGCACAATCAACCCGCCACTGCCGAAGCCTCGTAGCCCATCGAACAGTCCCCGTTGAAGAATGCCCACAATCAAAAAACCGAGAATCACGGCCAAAGGTCCACCAGCAAAATTGAGATAGGTGAATGGGCTCATGGCAGTGGAACTAAAATGGTAAAGCCCTATAACTTCCTGAGTGTACCACCGCCCAACATTTTTCGCCGGTTTGCTGTCCCACAATAATCTCGGTATGAGGGCATGCGCGGGCGCAAGAATGATATTGCCCAGAAACTCTGGGCTGCCCGCCGGCAATTCATTCTTAGCCGCATACTCAATTCCCAGGGATGCAACGTAGGTCAGGTTAATCCGTGCAAGAAGGCTTAACCACATAGAAGCGCGTTCTCCACCATCGCCCGCGCCAAAACTGCTGAAACCGGGCATCGCTGTCACGATACTGGCAATGCTTGTACCGACAAACCCTGCATCCTCGTTACGGGCAGACCGGAAAGGTTCAATCACCGCATAAGCCGCTATTACTGCAACCACAACGGCGGGAACCAACCACCGGGGAAACCGATTACGCTGGCTGTAATAAACGAACCCGACAATGATGAAAGGCATGACCACGGCGCTTTTGAAGCCAGAGAGAAAGCCAAAGACAACTTCATAGCCCAGCACGAACCACAAAAGTAGTCGATCTGAGAGGGCGGAGCGTGGCGAAGCAAAGCAGTGTATCGCCACAGCCCCCAAAGCAAGTTTTCCTAACGATTCTGCCATGGTGAGATACTGAGTATAGTCCGCAGCCGCGATTTGAGCGTCATAAGTAGAGGAATAGCCATACAGCGCCAGTGTGATGGTCAACAGGCGTGCTATCAGGCTAATTGCTAGACAGGCATAGAGCGCAGGCTTATTGAGCCGCCCAGACTTTTTCATCCATTTGCGAAGCACGCGGCTCCGCTGCAGCATCCGCCCTATGCTGCGGCCAATGCCGGAGCTATAACCAACCCACATCGCACAGGCGCCTAGTACCACCAGCAACATCAACTGATTCATCCATGGCGTTGCAAGAGGCTGCAGCCCCACCAAAGCCAGCACATCTTCAGGCAGAAAATAGAGTACGTTGGTGACGCCAAAGGTCATCACAAAAGTGAATATTGATGCCAATACAACGGGGTTAATCCCGAAAAGACGAGTGTCACGCACCCATAGATGCTTGGCCTCGGCATAGAGATACCCCAGGAGCAGCAACGTATAGACTACGAATCCTTGGGAGCTTGTGATCAAGTCCGTGGACAGCACTGCATAAATCAGTAAGGCCGAAAATGCGACCAGCACCCTAAGTCCGGCGATAAACACCTCACTTCTGGTGTGGGCCAGAGGGCGTACGTAGGAGTTGTTTGCGTTACTATTCATGTAATTATTCTCGGATTACATTGCATAGCGTTGGTGATCGTGCGGGCAAATCAGAGACAAGGTCATGCGATCCCTTTCGCGACAAACCGATCCCCAATCATGCGCAGGAGCCTGTGCTTTACGCCGGGCTCCAGCGTTCTCCAGCCCCAGACCGCGGCGGATCCCACGGCCGCCAAGGCAGCAGGATAGAGGTATGGAGCGAGCGAGAAGTCGAAGCCTTCACTGATGAGAAATATGAGCACCGAGGCCGAGCTAATGACGATCGGCGCAAGAGACAGAAATGGCAAGCCAACACCCTGTCGAGGCAACTCACGCCTGAGAAAGTAGTGACCCAACACCAGTAGAGCCAACAGTTCTCCCACCAAAATCGCCATACCAAATCCAGCGAGCCCGAAGTGGAAGAAAAGAAATCCGCCTACTACCAAGCTTAGGGTCCCTCTTATCACGGAAGCCGCCAGCACGACGCCGAGACTGTTGATGCCGTTTAGGTACAACGTTATCAACCCGCCAACATTGGCCAGGACAACGCTGGCAAGAAGCACGCAAAATAAAGACTTGTCAAGAGCCACGACATGAGCGGTCCAGTAACTGTAAATGGGTTCCATAAGTGGATAAGTTATGAGAACTCCGAGATTCACGGTGGACCCGACAACCACCGCATAGGCTTCGCTGATGGTCACCAGCTTCCGCCCTTCGCCTGTGGCGCTATAACGGACAACGTCAGGAAGCAATGGCGTGGTGAGCACGTTGGTGACGTTCGTCCAAAGGTTGGCCAAAGTCCGTACAGTGGAGAAAACAGGAACAACCGCAGGACTGGAAAGTGCCGAAACGAGCATGACCGTCCCATTGGTCGATCCCTGTTGAATGAGATTACTTGCCGTAAGCAACATCGAGCCACCCAAGTCCTTAATTGCGGTACGCCGCCGTCCACCCCGCCACCAGGGGTAATAGGCCGGCAATTTGAACCGAATATAAATGGCGGATGCCCAGTAGATAAAACACTGAACAAAAGCGAGCAGCACGCTGGTTTGGAGCATATCGAAATGCAGCATGGCCGCCAGAATAATCCCGATGAATTGACTGACCTGAAACCCCATTGACCACCAGGCAGCCTGATACATGAAGCCGGTAGGTATAAGCAGTCGATGAACAATACCCAGATAAGATCCAGACAAGGCCCAAGTGCCAATCAATACCAGTAATCCCAGGCTGGATTGATAAGCCGCCGCACGATCCGAGGGTACACCCAGCAATAACTCAACGCCATCGAAAAAGATCGCTGCCACGCCAAGCGACAACTGAAGCGCGCCAATAACGGCGATCCCCGTTATCGATGAAGCCAAGTGCTCACGCAGGGCGTTCTGATCTTGATGATAGAGGTAGTTGAGCTTGTTGCCGACGTAGGAAACAAACCCGGTATCCAGCGAGCGAACCAACATGAACGCAGCGTATAGCGCCACCCAACTGCCATAGGTTTCTCTGCCCCAATATTTCAAGCAAATAGGCACCGAAATGAGCTGGGACGCCACTGATAGCAGAGTCCAAAGTGCGCTAACCAAGGCAACCTTGGCCGCCCGATGTTCGATTCTCTCGCTGATCACCAGCACTTCCGTTTGTTTCGAGCGCAGGGCGTGAAGAACTGCTTGATGCTCATCTTGAGTTCGACGGGCTAAGAAGAATCAAATCTCATGCTAGTGGCGACCTCTTCGTCGATAGATGATCTCCGCCCGAGTATAGAAATGTTCTGATTGTGTCGCCCGAGCATTGTTGGAGATCATCTACCTCGACGGCAAGCACCTCCTGAACTCTCTGAAGCGAGAAAGGTGGGGCCGTTAGCACTACTGCAGAGTGATCAACCAAGCGAGTGTCTGGGCCATGTGGTTTGTCTTTGTTGGCAGAAAACGCTACGCTCATCCTGGGAAAATGCTCCGTGATCAACACGAAACGGTAGCTTGTCAACTTGCTAAGAACCACTGCAATCTCGGCGTTTGATAGGTGCTGGAGTACCTGCCGAACGAGGCAAAGGTCGCCGCCCGGAAGATCTTCCTCGGTAATATCCAGACATCGGAACGCGACCGTTTCGGTTGAATAATTTGCGACATGATGTGCAATCAATTCCGGGACCACATCGACACCAGTGTATTGGGGCGCAACGCGAGAAATCGCCCTGCCAATACGAAAGTCTCCACATCCCAAATCCACAACCGATTCGATACCATGGCCGCGAATAAACCGAGACACGTAATCTGCGTATACTTCAGCGACTTTCCCCGACGAACCACTGCCGGAGACAAATTCATCTTGGCCCCCGCCCCAAAGTTTCTCACGATAGATCTTGGAGAACGTTACGCACATTGAAAGCGCCGCGAACTCTCGGCGTTGCCTCTTGATTTTGAAGGAACGCACGAGCCCCAGTACCGACTCAAGCATCAAGCGCTTAATAATATATTTCATCACCAAGTCATTCCTTCTTGGAGTTCGTTGTAATGAATGGCCTAGTTAGAACGAACAGCAGATAACGCACCCCTCTGAGCCACAACTGATCATGCGGCGTTGCGGAATCTGCGCAGGTTTCAATCATGTGCCCCTTGCGACGAACGACGGCGTAGGCCAGCCACTTCGCGGTGAATAGACTTAAGCGAGTACGAAATTGCCACCAACGCCACAGCCCAATAAATGTGCTCAATTTATAGTGTTCCTTGTGGTTTGCTGCGTATATTTCATACATGATGGTTTGTCTTTTCCAATGCCATCGCTTACCGGTGTAAATATCTGGGTAGTACTCGGGGCGCTGGTGCCGGGGTTTAATTACTGGCTCAGGAACATATCCAACGGCACCAATACGTGATAAACGCATCCACATATCTACGTCCGCCAATAAATTAAACTGCTCTCGCATACCTCCAATTGCGTCCCATGCTGAACGACGAATCATGGCCGTCCCTCTTACAGGACACCGCCATTTCTTAAAAAGGTGTTTCTCCAAGAAAGCCCGTCCGTCTAATCGCTCGGAGGAGAACTTTTCCCCGTAGTGATATTCTGCATTCGGGACATCGTAAGAGTTAAATACATAAGTAGTGTCGGAAAATCGTTCCATGACAGAGGCCCATTTCTCCAACAGATCCCTACGATAGAGGTCATCATGATGCAAAAGAGCTATGTAGGGGCGCGTCGACTGTGCAACCGCAAAATTTGCGTTGCCGGGCATGCCCATGTTGTGAGGGGTGCGAACAGGTTTGACCCTCTCATCCGCTGCTGCAAGTTCACGAATCTTCTCCCACGTCCCGTCGGTCGAGCAATCATCGCTGACGATGACTTCGTAGCCTGTGATGGTTTGATCGAGTATCGACCTAAGCGAAGATTCGATGACCTCGACGTGATTGTATGTAAGCAGGCAAACAGAAATCCTAGCACCCGCTGATTTATTCACGGACCTGGATCACTGGTTGATCCATTGAGGTGATCACCGCACCGATACAAAGGTGACTAGGAAACACCATGCCCCTGCCAAAAGTATTGAACAAGCGATGGACAATACGGGACCTCCAATAAGCAATCCCTTTTTCTCTTGGAGGTGGGAATTGATAGTCTCCGGCCGCATCCAAATAAGAGCTAACATTTCCATAGCCGATATACTCAAAGCATCCCCGGTCAAGGGTCATCTTCCGACTAGCCGCATACTGTTCATACCAATTTGGCAGCATCCTGTAGCAGTCAATAGGATACTTATGCAAGGTCCAGACAGCGGGCGCAATTACTACAAGCGATCCATCAACGTCGAGGAGTTTTGTCGCATTATCAAGTACGCGGATGGGATTGAAAGTATGTTCCAGCACGTTTAGCACCAGAATTGATTTAAAGTTTGTTGTAGAACTAAAAAACGTCTCGATGTTGTCACTCTCGAAATCAGCGACATAGTCAACACTAGGTGATGACTGGATGTCACTTGCATGGTAATTCATGCCAGCATCCAAGAACATTTGCCTGCAGGTGTCGCCGCCATAACCTGCTCCAAGCTCAAGTACTGGGCCGATTATTTTATTTTGCTCCACGAGACGCTTGACATAATTCAGATCGTTTTCGATCATTCTTGATTTCTCGGTAAATACCAGGACTACTCAGTCTCCTTCATCTTTCAGATTCTTGGAGACAGAACTTTTTTCACTCCAACACACGTCTTCATTGCTTTACTGCCTTGATTAATACTTGACCGCCGAAAAGATTGGGCCAGTATCGGCAACCCCATTGATCCACGTATTCCGCCCATTTCCGAGGCAATACATGTCTGCGCAGCCACCAAAGAGGTACACTGCCATCTACGATCTTATTGGTTAGTTCAAGCTGCGAAGCTTTTGATAGCAAATACTTATCCGCCGTGAAATAGGTAAAGAAGCGAAGATGAGTGTCGTCCAGCACGCCCGAGGATTCGTACTCAAACCGCCCCAATAGAAACTGAACCCTCATACGCCAGGACAAAACATTGGGAACTGCAATCAGCACCTGCCCCCCGCTGCGCAGTAATCGTGAAAAACGAGCCAACACCACAGCGGGTTCTCGAAGGTGCTCTAGTACATGTGAGAAAATCAGGACATCGAATGACTGATTAGCCAGATCAGCAGGAAGCGCTGTTTCAATATCGAATACCCAGCATTGCGCCATGTGTCTTCGTGCCAGATCGGCCTCGACAGCCGAATGGGTAATGCCGAAAACATCGCACTCAGAGTCCCTGGATTTGACCAAACCCGCGTTATCACCTGCGCCACAGCCGATGTCGAGCAAGCGCTTGCAGCCCTTACCAAGTAACTCAATCAGGGGAGGATTTCCTTGGTTGGAATAAACCCGCTCCGACGCCGGAGGAGTTATCCCTCCATTTAGAACCTTCTGTGACGATATCAAATTCCCAGCCTTGTGGCGCACCACGCTCGGAGAAGTCGAGGATGGCGAGGCGGCGGTGGGCTGGCCGGTGCGGCGGTCCTCGGAGATCCAAACCCCTGCGCCATCGGGTCCGCGTGGGATCATGGCATAGACGTGCCTTCGCTCTGTATCAATCAGCCACCCCAACTGGGCCCCGTTGTTTATATTACTCCCCCATCTTAGCTTGTAGGTCGTTCAGGTCATCAGCTGGAGAGCACAGCTCGATCACAAAGGCAGGGCATAGAGGGGAAATCGCTTTCTCTGTTCCGCCGTCAACGTATTCAAGCGTGAGTAGGGGCTCCATGCCGCATCACGTGAATGCACTGCTCCGTTAGAAAGCTGAAAACCGGTTGAGGAATCGAACGTGCCACCGGTGCCATCACGCTTGGCCCACAACCTCAACTGCATCGTCATCTCGGCGTTTCGGTCACCGGTATTTCCCCCCGTGGGTCGCATGATGATCAACTCTCCCCGTGCGTTGCCCTCAATCCGCAGATCCCCGGTTGATCTGGGAGAACTGATAGAGCGGATCATCCGTGAGACCTAAAATGGACTGCAAACGGACGACGATGGACGAGCTAGCCATAGGCAGACCTCTCAATCGCCTCACGCTAAGCAGCGCGACGTGAAGGGCGTTTCGATCCCCATGCAACATCCACTGCAACACCTTTAGGGGTGCTTACTTACTCAGCATTCGATTAGTACCTTGCCATCGTGCCTGTTGTCCGTAAGGAGCCCAGATCGCTCAGCTTGTAGGAGCCCGCGTTTATTTTACGCGGCGTCAAGGACGATTTCCGAATTCATTGAACTCCAGCTTATACGGGATGCGGGAGATTTCGAAGGGCCAGATCTTCAATAACTTGCGACCCTCTCATCGGTACATCTCATTGCACCGGATTCTGTTGCAGACTGACGTCTGCCCTGGTATGACCATGAACCTCAAACGGCAGCTACAGCACACGCAAAGACGCTAAGGCGCGAAGATAAGGGGGCGCTAACAATTCGCGGCTTTGCGTCCTTGCGTGAACACAAGTATGACGCAGGGCCCCGGGGATGGCTCTGATCCTGACGTTGCTTCAGAGATCCCAAACGCAATGCCCCCAGCGATATCGGACAGAATACCCCCGCTGACGTACGCAGCGGTCGTCGCGGTCGCTCCAAAAATGCACCCGTATCTTCAAGGATTCCGCCGAGGCCCCTCAAGCGTATCGCACTCATCGCCGCGACGGGCACATCGGTCAGCGCTGCCGCATAATAGGGTCCGATCCGCTGGAGTGCGGCCTCGCCACCCTGGCAGACGCTCGGCGAGTTGAGGATGAACCGCGAGTTGGGGTCAAGCCGGGTCACGCAACCATTGGCCTGGGTCACGACGGCGCTCCCGGACGCTAAGGTCAGCACACGCGCCCCGAACATGCCCGAGTGGGTGACGGTGTAGGTTCCCGCCCTGACTAACGAGGACTATCCCCTGCACCTCTCCCAGGACCCCCTCGGGAGCGGCGGTTGGACGGTGACAACGCCGAACAGGCCCATCGCGGCGACGAGCGCGCAGAGACAACGATGAATTCGATGTATAAGAACCTCCCCTTGATGCACATTTTTTGCTCCCGGTAGTCTGTGATCCGTCCAGCCTTGACGATAGTCAAGCAACATCCCTGTCCTTCGTAGTGTATGATCCATCCAGCCTTGGCGATAGTCAAGCAACATCCCTGTCCTTCTTAAAGGAGGGAAGGGCGCCAAGTGTCGTTGCGACCTGGCGTGTGACATTGTCTCGCCGGGGGCAGGCGGTGATCATACCACGGACGCCCCGTCGAACAGGGCCTGGGGGCCGTCGTGGTGACGAATCTGGCGAACCATGGGGCGTCTCTCATCCGGTATCACGTCGGCGATGTCGCAGAGGCCGCGCGGGACCACTGCGCTTGCGGCCGTGGTCTCGGGCTGCTGGCGCAGTTGCACGGACGCTCGACTTGCTCGCGCTCCCGGACGGCGGCTACGCGTCGGGGCACTTGGTGGCGCAGCTCCTCGAGTCGTTCAAGCCGATTCGCAAGGTGCAGATCGCGCGGGACGAGCGCCCGACACGCTGCGCGTGGTCACGGTCAAGAGCCGGCCGCTGACCGCCGACGAGCGTTACTTCTTCTCACGGGAGCTCCGCAAGCGCTTCGGCGACACGGTGAAGATCGTCATCGAAGAAGTCGCCGACATCCCGTCGGATCCGTCGGGGAAGTACGTTGGGTCCGCAGCCGGATGTGGCAGGCGCGCAGCGCGGATGGGCACGATGCCGTTGAGCGATGAAGGTCGCGATCGACGCGCTTTCCAGCGTGCTGGGGGGTGGCTCGACGTATCTGGCGAACATGCTGCCAGCGATCGGCCGCCGCGACACGTGCCACGAGTATCTCGTGCTGGTGCCGCCGCAGGGCCCGGAGATCGCCGGCTCGTCGGCGATGCGGATCCTGCGCGACCCGCGGCTGGCGAGCGGACGCCGGCGCGTGCTCTTCGAGCAGTTGTCGCTGCCGGGCTGGCTGCGGCGGGAGCACATCGACGTCTTCTTCAGTACGGCGGACACTGTGCCGCTGGCCGCCCGTGGCCCGACGGTGATTTCCGCCCGCAACTCGCTACTGTACGCGCCGCCCGAGCTGCGACCGCTTCTGCGGCGCTACGAGCCGCGCCTCACGCTGCTGCGCGCGCTCTTTCGCGCCTCGGCGCGGAAGGCCGATTGTGTGGTCTTCGTCTCGGAGGCGTCGCGCACGATGGCCGTGACGTACGGCGGGATTCCGCGCGCGAAGACCCGGGTCGTGCATCATGGCCTCAGCGCACGCTTTGCGGAGCGCGGGTCCGCGTCGCCGGCGCCGCTGGCCGCTCCCTACGTGCTGACGGTCTGTGCGGTGAATGCGTACAAAAACCTGGGACCGCTCGTGCGGGCGTTTGCGCGCGTGGCCGGTCCGGATCACCTGCTCGTGATCGCCGGCGCGCTGCAGGAGCGTGC
Source organism: Pseudomonadota bacterium (assembly GCA_030860485.1). Classification (NCBI taxonomy): domain Bacteria; kingdom Pseudomonadati; phylum Pseudomonadota; species Pseudomonadota bacterium. The sequence continues at coordinate 29,198 of JALZID010000357.1, forward strand.
GTACGTGGCGGAAGTGGAAGCCGACGCGGCGCGTGCCGGACTTGGCGAGCGATTGCGATGGACGGGCCCCGTGCCCCATGCGGAGCTGTCCCGGTGGTACAGCCACGCCGCGGCCTTCGTGTTTCCGTCGCTCATCGAATCATTCGGCCATCCGCTCGGGGAGGCGATGGCGTGCGGCGCGCCGGTCGTCTCCTCGCGCATTCCGGTGGCGGAGGAGATCTGCGCGGACGCCGTCAGCTATTTCGATCCTTCCGACGAGGACACGCTCACCGGCGCGCTCGCACGCGTGCTGAGCGATCCGGCGCACGCCGCGTCGCTCGCGCGCCGGGGCCGCGCGCGTGCGGCGGAGTTCGACTGGGATCGATCGGCCAAGGCTCTGGTGCAGGTACTCGAAGACGTCGCGGCCGCGCGGCGCGCACGCTCGTGAACTGAGGACGGGACATGACTCCTATTGACGATCCGATTTGGCGCTACTGGAACAAGCATCCGAACGCGGTACAGAAGGGCGCCGGCCACGAGGTCGGCACGCGGGAGTTTTTCGAGGCCGTGGAGGCACACCGCTACGGCGCCGAACCCTGCATTCTCACGATGGCCGGCTTCGAAGACGCCCGCGGGAAGACGGTGCTGGAGATCGGCTGCGGCCAGGGCACCGACCTGCTGCAGTTCGCGCGTCACGGCGCCGAGGTGCACGGCCTCGACTACACGCCCGCCGGTATCGGCCTCGCGCGCCGGCGATTCCAGGTATACGGTCTGCCAGCCAAGCTGTTCGTCGGTGACGCGCGGCGACTGCCGTTTCCCAGCGACCGCTTCGACGTCGTGTACTCGCACGGCGTCCTGATGTGCGTCCCCGAATTCGATCAGTGCATCAACGAAGTCCATCGTGTCCTGAAGCCTGGTGGGCGCGCGACCGTGATGGTCTATAACACGCGGTCGTACCACTATGCGCTCGTGAAGTACGCCGTGGGGCCCCTGGTTGCGCTGCTCCTCGCGGCGGACAAGCTGGGGCTCGGTTCCGTGCTGCGGCTCTTCCTCCCGCGTCGCGTCTCCAACATGTTCGTGATCCTGAAAGACGAAGGCCGCGGGTTCGATCTCGATCGCATCCTCACGCTCAGCACGGATCCGTCGGAGCCGGGGAAGGACAACGCGCATCCCTTTGTCCGGTTCTACGACGCCGATGACATGCGCGCGTTCTTCAACTCGTTCGCGTCGGTGCGCGTCGACCTGCGCCAGCTGTACAAGTTCCCCGCGCCGGCCGCGGTCAAGCGGTGGGTTGAGCCCCTCTGGGGCTTTTTCCTGTACGTCACTGCGCGGAAGGGTGTGTAAGGGAACATGGCGGGCATGGCGGATTACAACGCAGAAGATAACGCCGACATCGTGTGGCGCAACCGCGATACCGTGGAGAACTACGTCTGCCTCATGAACGGCTCCGCCGTAATGCCGAAGGCTACTTGCCCACCGTGACCGACGGGACCTGGGGGATGGCCGGCTTCGGAGATTACAACGCCGACGGTAAAGCTGACATTCTCTGGCGCAACGCGGCTACCGGCGTGGCTCATGAACGGTAACGCCATTCAAGCTAATGGCTTCCTGCCGACGGTGCCGGATACGAGCTGGACCAGTCGCATCGAATTTCCTTCGCCTCAGCAGACCGAGGTAGCGTCCAGCGGCGGAAACCAGACCGCGGTTACAGGTGTCGCGGTGGCTGGCGCGGCCAACCAACCTGCACTTATCGCCAGAGCAGCGACGACCCAGCGAGGCAGTCCTTCGGGGGCCCGGTGTCGCCGGCTGCCAGAATTCCCGCATCACTCATGCATCTCCAGGCGCGAAGACGCTGGCTGCCGCTGCGCCGGCGACGACATGAATGTCCACGCTCTTCCAGAGCGGCGGCTTGTGCACGACTTCCACCGGCTCCGGCCCCTATGACTTGTGCTTCAACAATACCGAAAACCTCACCGCCACTCGCACACTGACGGTTAATATTAATGATGCCTGCCCCACTTCCGTAATTACGTAGCGTTGGGGCGCGGTTGGTAAAAACCGGTTTCACGCGAATGTGCTCAAGACGATTCAGCCCGACAGGAACGCGATCGATGTGTTTCCGGCGGCGTACCGCCTCAATACCCTCGGATCAGTCAAAAGGCCCTAGCGGCCCGAAAAATGTGACGATTACTCATTTGTATACATGTATACACGGGGGAGCCTTAGTATTGGCGCGTCGCGCGCACTTTATTTCCTTTTCCTTTTGTCGTTGCTGCACAGCTTCTTGCTGCACCCGCTCAGCGGTAATGTTTTCCTCTTCCTCAGGAAAAAACCGCGATGATTGCGTCCGACCACGGTCTCATCCGAGCGGCACGATGTACGCGGTCTGTCCATTCGGCAAAGCCCTTTGCGTCGGCGTCGGAAGCTGCTTTCCGTTGACCTCGACGCGCGGTGCTTGTCTGAAGCCGGTGAGCGTGAGTTGGGTCGCCATGCCAGCAGGGCTCAGACCGGCTTTGACCGCATAATCGATCCAGAGGCGGTTTTCCTTGGGCTGGATCGCGACGCGCAGCAGACCGACTTTGCCCGCGCCTCTGATAACGACGCCACCTGGTACGCTCAGCGTCCAGTCGGCTGGCTCCGGCAGTGGGTTGTATCCGGTGTAAACGCCACTCGTCGGCTCTGCCCGCAGATACGCCGGCCGTCCCGCTTCTGTCGTCAACACGGCTCCGTTTTTCTCGAGGCGTCCCGTTGTTCCCTGCTGCGAGTTAGGTGTGTCGCGATCTATCCCCGGCAGGTAAGGCCACGTGCCGTTTATCCTGCGATATGGAACTGCTTTCGTTTGCATGCCGGGCTTCAGAGGGTAGTTCGCGTCGGGCTGTTCATAATCGGTTCCACAGCCCATTTCCATGACGTCCTGTCCGCTGCGGTATTCAACGCTCAGAAGCTTCTTCGCTGCGTCCCATTGGGTAGTGAGCCGATTTGACTGCATTCGCTTCGAGAAAGTCGAAAAGTCGCCGTATTCCGCCGCATCGCCCAATTCGACAACGAATCCGCCGTAGCTGGCCGTGGTGATTTTCGCCCAATCCAAATCCTTGGGCGAGGCCCCTTTCTCGTTTTGATAATTGTATGACGTAATGATAAGCGCAGGCTTGATCACGGCCCCCGTGGGCTCGGTCTTGCCTGCGCCGCCGCTGCCCATGACGATCTCGCTCGCGCGAGACAGATCCGTAGCCGGGAGGGGAATAATGCCGAGGTAGGACACCCCATCTTTGATGGTGACCACCTGGCCCGCTCTCAACTTCGCCGGTATTTGCGTGATCTGCCGACCGTCGACGTAGAGCTCCCAGTTCTGCTGCGTTCGGAAGTCCCACAAGGCGATAACCGTAGCGAGACTGCGGAGGCCGTCCTTGCCCGCGAGAGCCATGATGCGACTTTGATTCGACAGCGGTTTGGTACACACAATCGCACGATTTTTATGCTGATACGTAACCATGCCGCCGGCATACGGTATAACGCCCCCGACCGTAGTTGCCATGTCTGGATCGTTGACGGCATAGCGCAGCGTCAGAGTCCCGAGGTCCTCCATCGTGCTGGCTGGCTCCGCCTTGTGAGTCCATTGCGCTATAAGGTCAGCCGTGCCCCCTCTGATGTCCTGACTGGCCAAGCCGTAATGCCGGCCGAGATAGGCGCGCCGCCAAAGCGGCGGGTTGAAATTGCCGCGCATGGTGTCGGTAGCCGTTTCCTCGAACGGAAAGCGCTTGTTGTCGACAATCTGGGCGACCCAGTCGGACGCCCATTTCGATGGAAGAGCTTGCATTCCCACGCGGCCCGGGGACACGTCGTAATCCCATATGAGCATGTCGTGGACCTTTGCATCGTAGCCGCGGTCGAGATAGTTGAGCACGCCTTTCTGCGACAGTGTGTGCAGGATCCCGTAAATACCGGCCTGTTCAACGAGGATTCCGGCTAAGCGCGCCCGTCCCGACGGATTGACGATTCGTCTCAGATTGGGATGATAGGCGCTGGCGAGAAGGTCGACGGAGCGATCCAGAGCGATCGCGGCCATGAGCCGGTCGGATTGCGTCGGACCGAAATCGGCCATCACTTTTTGTCCGCTGATAGTGACCGACAAGTAATAATGATCGAGCATCTCTTGCGGCGTTCCATCACGCAACGTCCACAGCTTGAGAACATACTGTTCCAAACCGTGCCGGCCATCGGCCATTGCATGCTCCGAGCCGATTATGCTTCCACCGAGAAGCGCGCCCATTGCGGCTGTGTGGTGGAAGTTCTGCGTCGTCATCGTGTAGAGGTAACCGTCGCGGAAGAATGATGAGCGCCCGCGCCAGTCCTTGGTTTTCTCCCAGTACTCCGCCGCTTCTTTGCTGTTCGGGTGGAAGAGCTCGCTCGTGGGAATGTCGGGCATGAGCCAGGAGTCCCAATATGCCTTGATGTGGTCCTGGACGTAATCGGGCAGCAACTGACGGTACAAGTACCAGACCAGAAGTTCGTCATGGATGCCCCATCCTCGCTGATAGCGCGGCGGTGTCTCCAATATGTCCCGGATCAGCCGCTCATATTGCTTGTAATCGCCCGCGTCCAACGCCTTCCCCCATGGGCTCGCTCGGTCTCCACCGATCTTGTATACGTCCATTACGTGGCGAAACAGCCACGGCGTCATCGTCGTCAACGGATTGATGGCAAGCTGCTTCGCCAGCTCGTTGAACTGCGCGGGCGAAGGCATCACTGCTGTGGGCTTGCCTTTGGCCCCTGACTTTTCGAGCTCGGCGATCAGCCTGGAGATGTCGGTCGGCGGCGGAAGTTGCACGAGCGAGGCATTCGCGTGCTTTCCGGCGGCCGGTTTGAATGTCACGACCAGCCGGGCGTTTTTGAACTTCAGTCCGTGGCCCCCGGTAGGAACGTTCCACTCGTATTGGGCATCCGGGGTTTTTTCCCGGTAACGCATGTCATAGGTTTCGAGCTTTTTTAGGAGCAGTCCCTTCTCCTCAATCCATCTCAGCCGCTTGCCGATATCTTTATCAAGACCGTTGCCCGTCAGCAGGGCGGTGATGTCGATGCGGCCTTGGGGCCTTACCCGCGACAACTCGACGGGTCCGAGTCGCACGTCAAAGCGGTCGCGTTTAATGTCTGCCGCGCCGTACTTGGCCCAATAGCCTACACCGTCCACATAGGCATTGAAGGTCGGTCCGTGCCCTGGCTCAGGAACCCAGGGCTGTCGCAGCGGCCACGCTACGATATGCCACTGCGGCTGATTCTGCGCCCACTTTTGTTTGCTTCCGACGCGAACCGTATAACCCTGCGGCACGATTTCGTAGCCACCATATTCGAGGACTACCTCGGCTTTGGCGATGTCCAACCCACCGTTGAGCTTGCTTCTTATGCTGTCCGCAACCGCGGGAAAGCGAACCAAGACTGCCCGATGGACGGCGTCGACCGTCATGGCATTCGGGAAGCTCGCATTCCACTCCCGGCCGTCGATACCCGCGGTCAAGGCCTGATCGAAGCTCGCCGTGAGGGATTGATTTTCCGCCGCACAGGCGGCCGCGGCACAGAACAGGGAGCACGCGAGGGTCAGCAGGCGGTAAAGCACGCGCGACGGGGCTAACATTCGAGCGGACGGCATTCCGGGACTCCTATTCTGCGGCACGCGGAATTGATGCTATCACGGGCTGCAGCGACCTCCTGTCTAGCACGGTACCGAAGAGGAATTACGCGATTGTGGTATCGAAAAGCCTCCGCTACCATGCGCGTCGCTCGCTTTCAACCATGATGCACCGAGATGATACATTCGTCCGCTTCAATGGAAATGATGGGGTCTGCGTAGCGTAATAGCCGCGGTGAGACATCAGCTCGTTCCCTCCGCACTGTGCGAAGGCCTCCGGATCGCCCATGTCGCTCGAGCAGCCAGTGGAGCGGCGCACTCATTACATCGCGCAGACGACCTATGGAAATTGACACGACTGTGATAGAAAAGCTGAAATCGTTGATACCCAGACAGCTCTTGCATCAGTACCGCGCGTACAGACGAGCGGCCCAGGACAGGAAAAAACGCACTTTGCTCTCCATCGGGAATTTTTGCGACCGTTTACCGCACAATGCCTGGGGTGGTCAATCACGTCAATTCTGCTCCGGTGGCGGTTCTGTCACCGACGAGATCACAACGCCGTATACAAACCGCATCGGCGAGTACCTGGACACCCACTGGTCCGGCAGAAGCAAAAGTCGTCGATCTCGGGTGCGGAGACTTCGAGCTGGGGCGGCGTCTGCTGGGGCACCGCTCGAAATATGAATTCTACGACGATCGGGTTAGACATTGCAAAGAACGTGTTTCAGACGCAGCGTGGCACATCACGATGCCGTTAGGGAGGGGGTGGAGTCCATTCCATTATCCTCGCATACCTCGGCGAGCCCACCCACCCCCCCCCCGCGCATCGCCCCCGCCGCCCGAGGTCCGCCCCGATGGGGAGGGGGACTTCGATACACGCGAAGGCGAAACGTTCGCGCTGAGTGAGCCTGATCTCGACCAGCGCGTGAGCGGGTAGGCGCCTTCCCACTCCCCACCGTCCTGCCGATCAAGGCTATTGACCGGCACCGGCGGGCTCGCGTACGGGCTAAGAACTGCCACCTCTGCGTCCCCCCACAGCCACCTGGACACCGGCCATGGCCAACCCAAACGACCTCTTCCCGTCCCAGCGGCGGTTGCCCCGTTGCCACCCGGCCTGTCTGACCCGGCAATATGCGTTGCGAAACCGCGTTGAATGTCCTATCCTTGACTATCGGTATGGTGCGCCGTGACGAAAGAGGGTCCGGCCGGTCGGTGCCGATTCTCGCTGCGCTTTTCCAGCGGGTGGAAGTCCCGCTCCGGTAGACGCCGCTGTGCCGGATAGCAGGCCCCCGATCGCGGTCGAGAGGCCGTACGTCGAAGCGGGGCGTCGAAAGCCCGTCAGGCGGCGCGAGCCGCGCAGCGGGGAGCAAGCACGTGGGCCGCAACATCAGGTGAAGCCTGCAGCCTCGACAGAGGAACAATCCGGGAGCCGGAGCCGCTCATGTCACGGCGAAGCCCACCCTCGACGCACCAGTACGGAATGCGCGGCGGGTCCTGGCGGGGGAGTACGGGGCGCAGCGTGGAACACGGGAGGCCCGTCTGCGTGGCTACGGTCGGGCAGCGTGGCTCGTATAAGCCGAAGGCGAAGTCGAGCGCGGCGCAGCGGGAGTCCGAGGGGCTCGTAGTACCGACGATGACCGTGCAGAACAACGTGATCGGAGGGAAGGGGCCCTGCTTTGGTCACTCTTGGGGCGAACCTCAAGACGGGCTACGGGTGCGGGCCGAGCCGACGACTCAGTCGGTGCAAGCCCCATCAGCGGACCATCGGCAAGCCGGGTGCGGGAAATCCGCACGCAGGGTTTGAAAGGGGGTTCTGCCCTCTCGCCGATGACTTCCGTCACCTAGCGAAAGGGCAGAATCTACCCATGGCCCAGAACGGTTTTCGGTGCATCGCCTGCGAAAGCGATGGTGCTCCGGAGGTGCTCGCCAACGATGGCTTCGCCTGGGGCGCCGGGGAGGCACGGGGGACTTGGGAGTTTCGGCTTCTCCGGTGCCGAGGGTGCGGCCTCGGGCGTCTCGATCCGCCGCCCGACGACGCGACGCTGCGCGCGCTGTACTCGGCCGACTACTGCGCGTATGACGGCGAGGCGGGCCAGCGCGCGACCGCGACGCCGTCGCGCAAGGTGAAGATGCTGATCTCCGAGGTCGCGGCCTTCGCGGGCCGCGACGGGGGGGCGGCGCCGGCGGCGCTGCGTCGGGGCGCGGCGGTGGTGACCGCGGCGCTGGAGTTCGCGGGCGCGCGCACGGTGCCGTTCACGACGTCCGAGCCGTTCGAGCGCGGTCGGGATGCGCGCACCCTCGACTTCGGCTGCGGCTGGGGCTGGTGGCTACGCTCGATGGCCGCGCAGGGGTTTCGCGATCTGTGGGGTTACGACATCGACCAGCCCGGCCTGCCCAAGCTCGAGCGCGCGGGCATCCAGGTTGCGCGATCGTTCGCCGACCTGCCGAAGGAGGCGTTCGACGTCATCCGGCTCGAGCACGTGCTCGAACACATCGTCGATCCGGTCGCGACGCTCCGGCAGCTCGGCGAGCGGCTGCGACCCGACGGCGCGATCGTGATCGCGGTACCCAACTTCGGCTGCTGGGCCGCGCGCACGGCGGGGCTTTCGTGGGGCAACATGGCGCTGCCTCATCACCTCAGTCACTTCACTGAGGCCGCTCTGCGTGCCGTTGCGAGCCAAGCGCGGCTTCGAGTAGACGAGGTGCAGTTCCTTCCGATCTGGGAGGCGGCGGCCACGGCGGTCGACGCCGACGGCAAGAAAGGGCGACCGCGGACAGCGCCCGATTTCCGGTCGCTCGGCCCGCGTCTTTGGAAGCATCGCTATCACGCGTGGTCGCGTCGGCAGCACGACGGCGACGTCATCGGGCTGCGGCTCGTCCGGTGAGCGGCGCGCCTCGGACGCTGCTGTGCGTCCTCGACCATCCGACGCAGTACGATCCTCCTGTGTGGGCGGCCATGGAGCGGCGCGGCCGGCTGCGGCCGGTGGTCTGGTACACCTCGACCGCGCGCCGGCACGACCCCGAGGTCGGCCGCAAGGTCGGCTGGGGCGAGCTGCCGTCGATCGCGAGCGAGGAGGTGCCGGCCGCCGAGGTGGCCGCGCGCATCGATGCCCTGCCCGAGGCGCCTGACGCCGTGCTGACCGCCGGTTGGACCGCCTCCATCACCTGGTCGGCGCGCGCGGCGGCGGCCCGGCGCGGGGCCGCCGTGATCCTGCCCGGCGACAAGACGCTCAACGAGCGGACGCGCCGCGAGCCGACGCGCACCGCGTCGGCGCTGGCGCACGCGGCCAAGAACCGGCTCTTCGACGGCTTCCTCGTGACCGGGATCCTGGCGCGCCAGTTCTGCGCCAGCACCGGGGTTCCCGAGGATCGGATCGCGCGCGGCCTCTATCCCGTCGACGTCGCTTGGTGGCAGGCGCGGATGAAGGCGCTCGGCGAGCGCTCGGCCGAGCTGCGACGCTGGGCCGGCGACGGCGCGACGGTCGTCGTCGCGGTGACCAAGCTGAGCGAGCGCGAGGATCCGCTGGGCCTGGTGCGCGCGTTCGGCCGCATGCACCGGAAGGTGCCCAAGGCTCGCTTCCTGCTGGTCGGTGACGGCCCCATGCGTGAGGCGACCCGGTCAACTGCCGGCGCTCAGCGATGGGGTGCCGCTCTTCGCATGGAAGGGTACGTGCCCTACCAGGAGCTGCCTCTCTACTATGGTGCTGCCGACATCTTCGTTCACGCGCCCAAGGTCGAGCCTTGGGGATTGAGCGTTCTCGAAGCCATGGCCTGCGGCGTGCCTGTGGTCGCCACCACCGCGGTCGGCTCGGCTGCGGATCTCGTGATCACCGGGCGCACGGGATGGGTAGCCGAGCCCGATGATCCCGACCGTCTGGGCGGCGCGCTGGCGTCGCTGGCCGCCGCGATCCGCCGGCGGCCCTTCCACGAAGAGGTTACAGAACGTGTCCGGGCCTTCGATTTGGATTCAGCCTCGGAAGAGCTTGAGCACTTGGTGGAGCGGTGTTGCTACAAGGGTATGCCGGCAGACTGGCCGAGTGTTGCAGCCGTCGCCCGGCGGAGCGTGCGCAACGAATGGGGTGCGTGGCCGCCGTGAGGATCGCCGTCGTTTCGGAGTTCCGCCCCGACTCTGACGTCGGGCTCGATTCAACCTACGCACGTGCGTTCGGGGCCCTCGGTCACGATGTGTCGCGGCACGGCCTTCACGCGCTTCGTGGGGAGCACGTTCGCTTCCCATCAGCGGCCATGATGGCCGCCCAGGCAGGCTTGCGCGACGCGGTTTCGGCCCTCTCGCCGCCGCTCGTGGTCATCGTGAAGGGTGTCGGCGTCATGGCACGCACGGTCGAGGCTTGGCAGCGGAACGGAGCGCGGGTGGTCAACGTGTTTCCGGACAACCCCGGCGAGGCCGTGGGCGCGGCGCCGATCGGCCGTACCCTGCCCGGGCAGCTGAAGCGCCTGGATCGCGTCTTCGTCCACGATCGATTCGCGGTGGGTCAACTGCGGCGGGCGGGAATCCGAGCGGAGTTCATGGCGTTCGCGCGCGACCACGAGATCCACGACCCGGAGTTCGCCGGTCCGCGTCCGCCCGATCATCCCGAGATCGTCTTCGTCGGAAACCCCGACGAAGAGCGCATCCGCTACCTGCGTGCCATCGCGGACCTCCCGCTGGGGCTGTGGGGGAGGTGGTCGTGGGCCCGCCTTCCTCCTGGCGATCCGTTGGCCGCGTGTATCCGAGGCTCGGTCGGCAACGGGAAGCCCATGGTGTCATTGCTCGCACACGCCACGCTCGCCATCAATGTGATGCGGCGCAGCCAGAAGACCGCGCACAACATGCGCACGTTCGAGAACCCGGCGTGCGGCGCCTGCGCGCTGTCCGAGTCGACCAACGCCGTGCTCGAGCTGATGCAGGACGGCGTCGAGGTGGCGACGTTCTCGACCCCCGAAGAGCTGCGCCGCGTGGCGATCGGGCTGCTCGGCAACGACAAGCGCCGGCGCGCCATTGCGGAAGCCGGCTGGCAGCGCGTGCGCAGCGACACCTATCAGGTGCGCGCGCGTAAGATCATCGACGCGGTCGGCTAGCGCGGCCTGTACTTCGGACGCGCCGCCGGCCCGATGTCGGCGAGCGCGGGATTCTGCCGATCGCGATCCGAGACGATGGGCTGCGCGACGCCCCAGTCGATACCGAGCGCGCGGTCGTCCCAGCGGATGCCGAGTTCGTCGGCGCCGTCATAGTACTCGTCCACGAGGTAGGTCATGAACGAGTCGATGCGCGCGAGGAACGCGTGCGCGACGCCGGCTAGAGCGCCAGGTGGCGCGCGTCGTCCAGCTCGAAGGAGGTCACGCGCTTGAAGGTGGGCGAGCCGGCGCGGAAGTCGAACAGAATCGCGCGCACGTCGCCGGTCGGGACGAACCACAGGTCGGCCTGCTTGAGGTGATAGTGCAGTCCGCGCAGGGTATTGCCGCAAAATACCCGCCGAACTTAGTGGCCGGACAAGCGGTAGGACATCCGCGAGCATTGCATTTCACATTCTAACGTCGATCAATGTCGCACCGCCCAAAGAGCTTTCGATTTGCGATATTGGAGGTGGAATCGGTCTATTTTCAATCGGCTGCGCGGCTGTAGGATTTGGCCGGGTAGTGCTTGTCGACGACTTCGGCGATCAAGTGAATCGCAGCGTGGGCTGGTAGTCCGGTCATTCCGACGTCGATAATGTCGCGACTTGCAATCTCCACCCCATAACTATGATGCAACTGGAGTACGTTGTCGACAAGCTCGATATCGTCACCAGTTTCGACAGCATGGAACATTGGCACAATTCACCGAAATCTCTATTTCGGGAGGCTGGCTCTCGTCTTGCGCCTAGCGGAGAATTTGTGCTCGGAGTTCCGAACAATGTGAATCTGCGAAGCGAATTTGAGTGCCGCTCGGTTATGGTCGGTGGAGCTCGATGCAGGATTGGTATAAGGAGGAAAAGTTTCGCGGCCCTGTGAGAGAGCCAAGCGTGGACGATTTTGCGCTGCATTGCAAATGATATGGGCCTTGCACGACGTGAAGATCTTCGGCCGCAACTGGCTGGGCCACGGTTCGTCCAGGGGGCCAGTCCGCTGGATTAGCAAGCTCATGCATTTCCCTCCTCGCGCATTTTCGTCATTGTGTTCAGACATCTACCTGAGTGAGACGAAGTTACACACGGCTTAGCAACGCGAATGAGTGCCGCTCATCGAATATCGGTCGCGCAAGAATCTAAGTCCGGCCGCTCCTCGACGTGAGTACTACTGCAAATCTAAAAGTCATCTCCGGGCGCGTCGTTCACTTTCACCGCAACCCGTTCCCCGATCAGATCAGTATCGAGGTTTTGTTTGCCATTTTGCGGGACAAAATGCGCGAGCTTGGCCTAGGGGTCAAATTGGCGGTCGTGCCGCATCGGTCGAAGGGAGTTTGGCCGCGGATTGCGAACATCGTGTGGGCACGCAGAAACCAGGGAAGCGTGAACCACATCACGGGCGATATTCATTACGTGGCGTTGATGCTCTCTCCGGGCAGAACGATTCTCACAATTCACGACTGCCGGTCGCTCGAGCGGTTTTCGGGCATCAGGCGCTGGTTGCTGCGCGTGCTCTGGTACGATTTGCCGATTCAGCGCGTGGCTGCTGTGACTGTCATTTCAGAGGAAACAAAACGCCAGCTATTGCGCAGCGTCCGAGTGCCGGAGGGCAAGATCGAGGTCATACCCGACGCTGCCGCGCCGGTATTCCAACCCAGTCGGTATGTTTTTCGGAGCGAATGCCCGCGAATTCTGCACATTGGAACCGCGGAAAACAAGAATCTACTGCGATTGATTCTAGCATTGCAGGGACTGCCCTGTCATTTGAAGATCGTCGGCCACCTAAATCCATCCTTGCGATACGAACTGGCACATAGCGGTATCTCCTATAAAGCGGAAGAGAATCTTGACGAGGCGGCGATGTATTGCGCGTACTGCGAGTGCGATCTCGTCAGTTTCGTTTCTACCTATGAAGGATTTGGGATGCCGATTATCGAGGCGCAGTGGGTCGAGCGGCCAATTGTGACCAGCAACTGCTCTTCCATGCCGGAAGTGGCTGGACGTGGCGCGTGCTTCGTCGATCCATTTGATGTGAATTCAATCCGCCAGGGCTGTGAGCGCGTAATAAATGACGCGGCGTACCGCGAGAATCTGGTCGAACTCGGCCGCCGAAACCGGGAACGCTTTTCACTGGACGACGTGGCGCGGCGCTATCTTTCGCTCTATGAGCGATTGGCAAACGCGCGAATTGCGGGTTGAGCTATTCGATGGCAAGCTTCTTCAGTAACTTGCGATGGCAATAAGGACTCTGCACGTGATACCGGCCATTGCCGCGCGTTACGGCGGAATGAGCAACGTGGTCGTGTCGATGACCGCTGCGCTTAACCGTGATGCTGACCGGGACTACCAATATCCGGGACGTGATCCCCTTTCCGCGGACACCGAAGCATCTTTAGTTTCGATCAAACACGACGTGGAAGGTTAATAATTTTGTAGGCTCAAGGAGCCCGAACTTATCAGGCCGGCATGAGTAACTCCAACACTTCATGCACAGGATTTTGCTTATTCTGAATCACGCGAATAGCTGCCGCCAAAAAGAAGCCGATATCCTGCGCTTTTTTCTGTCAGGAGGTAGCAATCCGGGTGGGACGGGCAACTGATTTGAATCGATGTCCTGAAGCACGCCTTGTGGCCGCTCTTCCACTAGCCGCATCGCTTCTTGTGTACCAAGCCAGCGCTCGGCCGCTCGCCGTCCTTCTGCTAGCAAAGGCGGCCGGTGCTGCACACCATGCGCGTCGGTTGCCAGAAGGTGCACCAGGCCCTCATCCAACATGCGTTCCGCCCAATAGCGCGCCTGGGGACCGAAACGGCCTGTAAGGCTCCCGGCCGTCACCTGCATCCATACGCCTCGATTGGCCAACTCCTGAAACAATGGATAATTATCTTCAATCCAGCTCAAACGCTCAGGATGCGTAATGATCGGTAGGTAACCGGTCGCAAGCAGTGCGAAGCAGGTCTCCAGCAAGCGCGGTGGGGCTACATGGTGAGGCGGCTCCAACAGGAAATAACGGCTGCCATTCAGGCGGGGTGGCTACTACTGGCTACTGAAACCCGGTCTGAAGCCGGGGGAGGACCTCGGGCTGTGACCGCCGACGAACTGGCGCGCGCCTATCGTGCCAAGGCCAGCAAGCGCCGCAGGGTACTGGGAGTGCTGCTCGAGGAGGAAGGCTATTCCGACGTGGTGCGGGAAGCCCAAGAGCTTGTCGAGCTCGCCTTGAAAGGCATGCTCCGGATTGTGGGGATCGACCCGCCAAAATGGCCCTCACGAACCGGTACGAGAATTAGAAAACCTCGAAACACTATCGGGTAAACCGGTACTCCCCGGCTTCGAGCTGGATCTGCCGTAGGGATACGGCCGCTGCGCAAACCGGCCAGTAGGTCAGGGACAAGATGGGTATCTGCACCGACGCCAAGCTTCAGAGAGAGCCCCGCCCTGTTGCAGGTGCTCCTCAAACACCGTCACAGACGCGCGAATACCCTGTGCTGTATTCTCGTAGAGACCAGGATAGATGTGGGGTGTGCAGACCGTCACTCGGATCCCATCGCCTATGGCGATGCGGGCCATCTCCAAGGCGGTGTCCCACTCAGGCGCACCGTCATCGATCGCGGGCAGCATGTGGCAGTGGAGGTCGATCATGGTCGCTTAAAAAGCCAACGAGCTATCCGTTGTTACACCTCATTCCAAGAAAGGATTGGCCACGGGCACAGGAGAAGGTGCGGGGTTAATCGGTAATGCCTCGCGCTCGAATGTTCGGTGTGTGGACCGACGCCCTTCAGGCGGTTTCATTGGGCGCATATCGGGAGCATGAAAGAACACGGCCGCGAGAAAGGCGGTGTAGAGGGCGTTGGCGGGAATATGCCAGTTGAAATCCACCAACCCGTGCAGGGAGATCAATAACAATCCTATGCCCGCCCCGATCTGGGCAAAGCGGAAGGTCGGCCACTGGGTGTGTGCCCGTATCCTGAACCACTGGCGAGAATAGAGGGCGAGCAAGAGCAGCAAAATGAATGCGCCCATCAACCCGCCTTCGAACAGCCATTCGAGATATTCATTATGCACGACCTAAACATCGTGAATATTTGCGTATGGTTCATTCTCTCAGATGCCTCAGCACAGGCCACGTGCAGTGCATCTATCACCCCCAGACCTTGCTTTTCGAGTTCCTCTGCTCGCGCCTTGATAGCTTCATCCACCCTGTGAGAATGACTGGCCAGGCTCAGGCAACGATTGACCCATCGTTTCCGTAAAGAGAACGGATTTCGGCTACTGCTATGCCACTTCCAGCTTAAGCTTGTGTATCAGCATCGCCATTGTGGAACTTGACCCTATTACCATATCTCACGCAGGTCCAGCTCAAAGCCGGGAAGCACCGGGTCACCCGATACTGTTTCGAGGTTTTCTAATTCTCGTGCCGGTTCGTGAGGGCGGTAGACATGGACGAGCCTCCGCTCTGTATCAATCAGCCACCCCAACTGGGCCCCGTTGTCTATATACTCCCCCATCTTCGCTTGTAGATCGTTCAGGCCATCGGCTGGAGAGCAGAGCTCGATCACAAAGTCAGGGAATAGAGGGATAAATCGCTTTCTCTGTTCCGCCGTCAACGTATTCAGGCGTGAGTACGGGATCCATGCCGCATCAGGTGAACGCACTGCTCCGTCAGGAAGCCGAAAACCGGTTGAGGAATCGAACGTGCTTCCGGTGCCATCACGCTTGGCCCACAACCTCAACTGCATCGTGATCTCGGCGTTTCGGTTACCGGTATCTCCCCCCGTAGGCGGCATGATGATCAACTCTCCCCGTGCGTTGCGCTCAATCCGCAGATCCCGGTTGATCTGGGAGAACTCATAGATCTGATCATCCGTCAGACTTACAATGGGCTGCAAACGGACGACGATGGACGAGCTACCCATATGCAAACCTCTCGATCGCCTCACGCTAAGCAGCGTGACGTGAACGGCGTTTCGATCCCCATGCGACATCCGCTACTGCAACACCTTCGTGCTTGCTCAGCATTCCGTTGGTACCCTGCCATCGTGCCCGTTGTCCCTGAGGGGCCCAGATCGTTGAGCTTGTAGGAGCCCGCGTTTATTGTAGGCGGGGTCAAGGACGATTTCGCCCCATTCATTCGCCGCGATTGGCGTAGAGGTGGAGCAAGACCTCGGTGTCGCTGTGTGAGCGGAAGGCGACCCCGTGGCCTCGAGCTCGCGGATCTTCAATCACTTCCGACCATCTGACGTCTGCGCCTGGCATGACCATTTTACTTCGCTTGCAGTAGTTGCCGTGCCTTATCCAGAACAAATAGCGCATCCTGCATCGCCCGCTCTGCGTCCTCACGCGTGTATTCTTCCGTTGGGATAAAATCCACATCGCCATAAAACGAAAATTCGCGTTCTTTTCGCAGCCATCTGGAGATGGCGGCAAGCTGAGCGATGTGATTTGTCATCCATTCCGGGAACAGTTGCGACTGTTCCTTCAGGATCGGTCCAACATCGTGCCATTTTGGCGGGTCGATCCCCACAATCCGGAGCATGCCTTTCAAGGCGAGCTCGACAAGCTCTTGGGCTTCCCGCACCACGTCGGAATAGCCTTCCTCCTCGAGCAGCACTTCCAGTACCCTGCGGCGCTTGCTGGCCTTGGCAAGATAGGCGCGTGCCAGTTCGTCGGCGGTCACAGCCTGAGGTCCTCCCCCGGCTTCAGACCGGGTTTCAGTAGCCAGTAGTAGCCACCCCGCCGATAGACGCGCCTTGCGCCTAGCGCCGCAAGCCGTGCCCTAAGCTCCTCGAGGTACCGGCGCAGGAAGTGCTCTCGATCAAACAGGATCGCCGCCTGGTCGACCATGTCCAAAAACAGCAGGCTCCCTTTCCACACTTCTTCCGGGGTCTTGAGCACGGGCGACAGGGTAGTCCGGATCCCCTCCCGCTCCGCTGAGCTTAGCACTCCGGCTGTGGCGGCCTCCACGGCTTCGAAGTCCCGGACCCTGGCCAGGCGCCCCCGAGGAAGCTCGCTCACCACCACAAGAAGGTCCACGTCTGAGTCAGGCCGCATGGTTCCCCGGGCCGCCGACCCAAACACCGCGAGGCTCACCAGCCTTGCTGCGTAATAGGTCAGACATGCATGGCGCGCAGTATCCAGGATGGCGTTGAATCGCTCGTGGAGCATTAGATTCTTACGCAGCCATTGTTATACAGAACGACTTCGACAAACTCAGAGGTCCCTTCTCCGTCAGGTTGCCGTGAAAGTACAAACTTTCATCCTTCGGGGTGTCGACGCCCTCGACATGGCTGTTAGGATGAGGGGAATCAGATCAAATATTTTGATTGATTTTTATCCCATCATGCCCACCCGCTCCCGGTCGCGGGGGAGTGAGTTTCCGATCCCCTCCCCTGCGGAGCGGGGGAGGGCTAGGGTGGGGGTAAAAGGCGCCGCGGCCGGGACAGGGCTTGGTCAGCCCGCCAAGGCCGGACCCCCACCCCCGCCCTCCCCCGTCCGCAAGCGGACAGGGGAGGGAGTGTCCCGGTGCTCCCTGAACGAGAGGGAGAACATAGGGTGGCCCTTCATCCGTCAGACTTAAAATGGGCTGCAAACGGACGACGTTGGACGAGCTACCCATATGCACACCTCTCTATCGTCTCGAGCCAAGCAGCGCGACGTGAAGGGCGTTTCGATCTCCCTGCAACAGCCGCTATGCAACACCTTCAGGGGTGCTCACTCAGCATTCCGTTACTACCCTGCCATCGTGCCGGTTGTCCTTGAGGAGCCCAGATCGTTGAGCTTGTAGGAGCCCGCCTTTATTGTAGGCGGGGGAAGGACCATTTCCCCCCATTCATTGAGCTCCGCCTTATACGGGATCCGGGAGATTTCGAAGAGCCGGATCTTCAATAGCTTGCGACCCTCTCATCGGTACATCTCATTGCACTTTGGGCGACGGTGTAGGTCCCGCCCTGACTACTGACGAGGACTATCCCCTGCACCCTCTCCCAGGACCCCCCTCGGGAGCGGCGGCCTGGACGGTCACAAGGCCGAACAGGCCCCGGTGGCGACGAGCCCGCAGAGACAACGATGCATTCGATGCATAAGACCTCCCCGTGATGCGCAGTTTTTCTGTCACTGTTTATGATCCACCCAACCCTGGCGGTAGTCAAGCCCTGGCGGTAGTCAAGCAAGACTCCCTGCGACCCAGCGTGTGGCATTGTCTCGCCGGGGGCAGGCGGTGATCGTCTTTGCCCGCCGCTTACCTCGAGTCATTCCCCGGTGGCCATCACGAAGCACTAAGCGACTTCTCGAAGTATGCGATGGTCTTCATAGGCCCTTCTTCTAGATCGACCCTCGGCGCCCAGTCCAGGTGCATCCGGGCCAAGGTGATGTCGGGCTGCCGCTGCAGCGGGTCATCGCTCGGCAGGGGTTGGAAGACGATCGGCGACTTCGAGCCAGTCAGGGCGCACACCTTCTCGGCGAGCTCCAGCATGGTGCACTCGGCGGGATTGCCGAGGTTGATGGGACCCGTGAGCTCGTCCCGCCTGGTGCGGCAGTGCTTGGCCACAGGAGGGCTCACCAAGCGCTACCGTCCGCCGGCACAGGGCTTTGCCAGAAAGTACACAGTCGCCGATGTGGCGCTTTTGGCCGAGACCGACCGAGCCATTATCAGCGTGGAAGCCGCTGTTCGTGAAGGGGAAGCCTTCTAGCCGAACTTGACAGGTGTTGACAAAATTGCCAACGTTGCGCTATGATAAGAAATACAAGGCCCATTTCCTGGATCAAGGCGGCGCGGAAGGAGTTTGAAAAGTTTCCCGAGGGCGCACAACGTGACATCCTGCGCGCCTTGACCATCGCCGCCGAAGGCCGCAAAGCCGATACCGCCAAACCGATGAAAGGGCTGGGGTCCGGCGTCTATGAGGTCGCCCTGTCCTGGCGGGGAGAGGCGTACCGGACGGTCTATATCGTGCCGCTGGGACCAGAGCTCTGGGTCGTCCATGCCTTTCAGAAGAAATCGACCAAAGGTACCAAGACCCCGAAACATGAGATCGACCTGATCCGCGAGCGGATCAAACGTCTGAAGGAGATGCTCACATGAACAAGGACCTGGAACTGATCAGAGGCAGCGGCAATGTCTTCCGTGACCTGGGTCACCCCAGGGCCGATGTGGAACAGCTCAAATCCATCCTGGCCGCCGCGATCATCGGCGTACTCGATGACCGCAAACTGTCGGTGCGCAAGGCCGAAGGCGTCACCGGCATCAACGCCAGCGAGTTCTCGCGCATTCGCACGGCCCAGCTTGGCCGTTTCACCGTGGACCGGCTCATAACCATCCTTAACCGCCTCAACCGGCGTGTCGACGTGCAGGTCACCACCAGGCCGTTTGCGGCCGGTGAGGCCACACCTGCCCTTGGCGCGGAGTGACGGGCATGCCTTTCATCACGGAGTCATAACCAGTGACGACGGCGGGATCCCCTGTTGATCAGGCGATCGCCAAACTCAAGGCGTTGCGGAAGGGCTGCAGTCGTTTCCAATCTGGTATGAGTCTGAACGGTAGCCGTTGGGTCGATCCTGGGTGCCATGGGGATCGACAGGAACGAGACGCGACTGTACGCGCTGGAGCAGACTCAAGGCTTTTCTGGAGGGGACGGGGGAGGTCGGTTCAAGTCCGTCGGGGACGACGAGGGGCGCTACTCGCACCTCCAGGCGGTGGAGTAACTCCAACACTTCATCACAGGATTTTCCTTGTTCTGAATTCACCCGATAGCTGCCGCCACAAAGAAGCAGATATCTTGCGCTTTTTTCTGTCAGTAGGTAGCAATCCGGGTGGGACGGGCAACTGATTTGACTCGATGTCCTGGATCACGCCTTTGGGCCGCTCTTCCACTAGCCGCATCGCTTCTTGTGGACCAAGCCAGCGCTCGGCCACTCGCCGTCCTTCTGCTAGCAAAGGCGGCCGGTGCTGCACACCATGCGCGTCGGTTGCCAGAAGGTGCACGAGGCGCTCATCCAGCATGCGTTCCGCCCAATAGCGCGCCTGGGGACCGAAACGCCCTGTAAGGCTCCCGGCCGTCACCTGCATCCATACGCCTCGATAGGCCAACTCCTGAAACAATGGATAATTATCTTCGATCCAGCTCAAACGCTCAGGATAGCGTAATGATCGGTAGGTAACCGGTCGCAAGCAGTGCGAAGCAGGTCTCCATCAGCCGCGGTGGCGCCACGTGGTGCGGCGGCTCCAGCAGGAAATAACGGCTGCCATTCAGCGTAGGGATACGGCCGTTGCGCAAACCGGCCAGTTGGTCAGGGACAAGATGGGTATCTGCACCGACGCCAAGCTTCAGAGAAAGTCCCGCCTGTTGCAGGCGCTCTTGAAACACCGTCACAGACGCGCGAATACCCTGTGCTGTATTCTCGTAGAGACCAGGATAGATGTGGGGTGTGCAGACCGTCACTCGGATCCCATCGCCTATGGCGATGCGCGCCATCTCCAAGGCGGTGTCCCACTCAGGCGCACCCCCTTCCCGCTATCCGCTGCAGAAGAAACGTCATCCGGACGAGCTCCTGCGCACCATCGCGCATCTTCGGCCGCGCACCAATAAATACAGCGCGATGTTCCGGATCCGCTCGAAGCTCGCCTAGCTAGCGCAGCCCACAGGCGGATGCGGGGTCAAGCGCTGCTGTTGTGTCCGCAGCCAGCGGCGCAATGAAGCAGGCAAAATCGGCCTGATTACCTAGCCAAACATATTTGAAATTTGGCCAGATTTGTTGAAGTCGGTCTGTATAACATTGGCTGCGTGAGAATCTAGAAGACCCTCTTCACTGCTTGACCAAAAGGCGACACCCCGAAACAGATCATGGTTGTGTAGTCACCAGCAAGTACCCATACTGCTACGCGATGAGCCCGAATACAATCGGCCCTACGGGTGGCGGCGTCCCACGCACCGATCAATTCGGTTCCGACCCGGGGCAAAGACAGGCGTGAGCAGCTACTGGGCGACCCGCACCGATACCACGCCCGCCTCTTGTCCCGTAGCCGTCGGGCGGATGATGATCTCTACGTCACGGTCAAGCAACGTCATGAAGTACATCAGCCGCTCCGAGGAGAAGCGGTTGAGCTTGTAGTTCTTGAGATCGGACACGTGCGGCTGCGGGACGCTGAACAGCTTGGCTGCCTTGCCTTGAGTCAGGCCGCGCTCACGAATGAGATCGTTCAATCGTATCGCAAGCTGCACTTTAAGCTGGCGCTCGCCCGCGTCGGAAAACCCCAGGTCGGCAAACACATTGCCGGTGCCGGGTTGGATCGATTCACCCAGTTTTGCCATAACGCACCTTGTGGTCTGCATGCGCCGCTTTCAGGCGCTCATGAATCAAGTCGATATCGGTCTTTGCGGTACAGTTGCCGGACGGGGACTTTTTCTGAAAGCAATGCAGCACATACACTGCCTCCTTGAATCGGACCGTATAGACGGCCCGATACGTTGCCCCGCGGAAGTCCGCCACAATCTCGAACACCCCGGTGCCGTCTGCTTTCCATGGCTTGGCGGACGCAACCGTGCCGCCAAGCTGCACCGCGCCCAGCGCATAGCCGATGTCGTCCACTACCTCACTCCGGGAAGGACAACAGATCTTTCTTCGATGATCCTACCCAGTGGAACGGTCGTTCGGCCGAGGAGGGGACTTTCATAAACCTAGTGTATCCGTATAAAGGTATGACATCCATACGGGGTTTCATAGATAGCAGGGTGGCGGGTAGGAGGCGCCCTACGGGCTACCGCGATCCTATCCCGGACGGCAATCTGCTGAAGCCAACCTTGCGTAACGGCGGTCTGGGTCTCTGCTGCGCCCGGCTGCCCGGTGCCTTCGACTACGACCTCCCGGTAGACAGCCTCTGGGAGATAGACCTCCCCAAAGAGTCCTTCTACCTCGGGTCACCCATCCGTGGACGAAGCACTAAGCTACTTCTCGAAGTATGCGATGGTCTTCATAAGCCCCTCTTCTATCCGGGCCAAGGGGATGTCGGGCTGCCGCTGCACCGGGTCATCGCTCGGCAGGGGTTGGAAGGCGATCGACGACTTCGAGCCGGTCAGGGCGCACACCTTCTCGCCGAGCTCCAGCATGGTGCACTCGGCGGGATTGCCGAGGTTGATGGGACCCGTGAGCTCGTCCGAGGTGGTGTTCTGGACTCGCGTCCGCGCAAAGGACTGCCATTTCTGGGTCCCCCACAGCCCGGCGTGTCTGACCCGGCAATATGCGTTGCGAAACCGCGTTGAATGTCCTATCCTTTCCTATCCTTAACCGACGGCGGCATCCAGGTCGTGCTTGAGAAGAACGTGAGCATCGGGCACCTGGTGATACTCCACGGCTGCACCATCCGCGAGAAGTCGTTCGTGGGCATCGGCGCGATCATCCTCAACAAGGCCGTGATCGGCAGGAATTGCCTCATCGGGGCGGGCGCCCTGGTGCCCGAGGGCAAGACGATTCCCGACGGCTCGCTCGTCCTCGGCGTGCCGGGCAAGGTCATGCGCAGCCTCACGCCCGAGGAGATCGCCATGAACACCTGGATCGCCGAGCATTACGTCGAGCGCGCGGCGCACTACCGGCAGGGCCTCAAGCCCCTGGGATGATCGCGAGCCGGTATCGCGGCTCGCTTGCGGTGTGGGCGCTGCTCATCGCCTACGCGAGCCTGTACCCCTTCGTGCCCCTGCGGTTGCCGTCGATGGAGGCGGTGGGCGCGTTCTTCGTCCGGCCGCGCTATGTCACGGGCTTCGATGTCGCGCTCAATGTCCTCGCCTACGTTCCGCTGGGAACGCTCGCCTGCCTCTATTTCCGCCAGGCCGAGCCGGGGGTGAAGGCGATCCTGAAGGCCGTGGGCCTCGGGGCCGCATTGAGCTTCGCGATGGAGTCGTCGCAGCTCTTCGTGCCCTACCGCGTCGCGTCGATCTACGACCTCGCCGCGAACGCGGGCGGCGCGCTCTGGGGCGCGATGTTCTTCGCCGATCCGTTCTATTCGCTCGTCACGCGACCGCTCGGCGAGCTGCGCGAGCGCATCGTGATCCCCGGCGCCTGGGGAGACGCGGCGCTCGTGCTCGTGATGCTGTGGCTTATCGCCCAGCTCAATCCGGCGCTGCCCTTCTTCGGCGCGGGCAACATCGTCGGCAACGAGGCAATGGTCGAGTTCGCGTTCCTGCAGTGGAGCGCCGTGGCGATGAGCATTTGCGGCTTCGGGCTCTTCGTTTCCGCGTTTCTCAAGGGAAAACAGGGCACGCTCCGGGTGGCGCTGTTGCTCCTGAGCGTCGCCCTGTGCCTCAAGTTCATGGCCGCATCCTTCATGCTGCAGCCCCATTTCGCGGAGGAATGGCTGAGTGTCGGGCGCGTGGTGGGATTGGTGGCCGGAGTCGTCGCGCTCGCTCCCCTGCGTCGCGTCGCGCGCGCCGGGCGCATCTATCTCGCCCTCATCTTCGTGCTCGCGGGCGCCCTCTTTTCCAAGATTTTCGGTGCCTACAGCGCCGTCGACGAATCGCTGCGCCTCTTCCGCTGGCCCTACGGGCAGCAGCTCGCGAGCTTCGCGACCCTCACGCGCTTCCTGCACGAGATCTGGCCCTTCATGGCGCTCGCGTTCCTGATCGCGCTCTTCTTTAGAGTACGACGCGAACCCGTGCGATAATTTGCCCTTGTTGAGCAGCGGGGCTTTTCGTCCGCTCGAACAGGGCTTCGATGACCTTCTACAAACACCACGTTTTTTTCCGCCTGAATAAGCGCGACCCGCCCGAGGCCTGCTCTGCTGCGCCAACCACAATTCCGAGGCGATGAAGGACTACGCCAAGAAGCGCGTGAAGGAGCTCAAGCTCAACGGCGAGGGCAAGGTGCGGCGGACACCGAAGCATCTTGAGTTGTGATCGAACACGACTTGGAAGGTTAATAGTTTTGTAGGCTCAAGGAGCCCGAACTTATCAGGCCGGCATGAGTAACTCCAACACTTCATCACAGGATTTTCTTTATTGTGAATTCAGCCGAATAGCTGCCGCCAAAAAGAAGCCGTTTTCTTGCGCTTTGTTCTGTCAGGAGGTAGCAATCCGGGTGGGACGGGCAACTGATTTGAATCGATGTCCTGGATCACGCCTTGGGGCCGCTCCTCCACTAGCCGCATCGCTTCTTGTGGACCAAGCCAGCGCTCGGCCACTCGCCGTCCTTCTGCTAGCAAAGGCGGCCGGTGCTGCACACCATGCGCGTCGGTTGCCAGAAGGTGCACGAGGCCCTCATCCAGCATGCGTTCCGCCCAATAGCGCGCCTGGGGACCGAAACGGCCCGTAAGGCTCCCGGCCGTCACCTGCATCCATACGCCTCGATTAGCCAACTCCTGAAACAATGGATAGTTGTCTTCAATCCAGCCCAAACGCTCAGGATGCGTAATGATCGGTAGGTAACCGGTCGCAAGCAGTGCGAAGCAGGTCTCCAGCAAGCGCGGTGGGGCTATGTGGTGCGGCGGCTCCAACAGGAAATAACGGCTGCCATTCAACGTAGGGATACGGCCGCTGCGCAAACCGGCCAGTAGGTCAGGGACGAGATGGGTGTCTGCACCGACGCCAAGCTTCAGAGAAAGCCCCGCCTGTTGCAAGCGCTCCTCAAACACCGTCACAGACGCGCGAATACCCTGCGCTGTATTCTCGTAGAGACCAGGATAGATGTGGGGTGTGCAAACCGTCACTCGGATCCCATCGCCTATGGCGATGCGGGCCATCTCCAAGGCGGTGTCCCACTCAGGCGCACCGTCATCGATCGCGGGTAGCATGTGGCAGTGGAGGTCGATCATGGTCGCTTAAAAGCCAACGAGCTATCCGTTCCGTTGTGACACCTCATTCCAAGAAAGGATTGGTCACGGGCACAGGAGCAGGCAGGGGCTTAATCGGTAATGCCTCGCGCTCGAATGTTCGGTGTGTGGACCGACGCCTTTCAGGCGGTTTGTTTGGGCGCATATCGGGAGCATGAAAGAACACGGCCGCGAGAAAGGCGGTGTAGAGGGCGTTGGCGGGAATATGCCAGTTGAAGTCCACCAACCCGTGCAGGGAGATCAATAACAATCCTATGCCCGCCCCGATCTGGGCAAAGCGGAAGGTCGGCCACTGGGTGTGTGCCCCTATCCTGAACCACTGGCGAGAATAGAGGGCGAGCAAGAGCAGCAAAATGAATGCACCCATCAACCCGCCTTCGAACAGCCATTCGAGATATTCATTATGGGCATGATCGACGGAGAAGCGGCCGAGCTCAAGGGGCTGGAATTGGCGGTAGATCTCGGGGAAGGTACCCGCACCGCTGCCTAAGGGGAAAAAGCTGCCGATGCCCTGCAGGGCACTTGAATAGATAGTCCAGCGGTTGTCCTGGAGTGGGTCTTGCAGAGTGAAGCGCTGCAGCACGGGTGCCAGCCCGATCTCCACAGCGAGGGCCACACCGATGGCGGTGAGGGTACCTATCGTACCGAATACGTTATTGCCGCCGAGACGACGCGCGAAAGTGAGAGCGGCAAGCAGGATCCCGAGCATGGCGAGCATGAGACCGCTTCTGGAGCGCGTGAAGATAAGGCCGAGCAGTATGGCAATGCTGGCGGCGCCATAGAGCACCGCTACATGCGC
The DNA here is from genome assembly GCA_030860485.1 of Pseudomonadota bacterium. Taxonomy (NCBI): domain Bacteria; kingdom Pseudomonadati; phylum Pseudomonadota; species Pseudomonadota bacterium. The sequence goes on from JALZID010000357.1 coordinate 54,512, forward strand.
GCGCCACGTCGATAACAAGAGCAGGCGTTCGCGCCATGAGCGCCGATAATGCTTATCCCTTGGGGCCCGCCCGACGGTGGCGGCAAGCAAGCCTAGGCCGACCGGCAAGACCATCTCGAGAAGGCCGGCCAGGTGATCGCGATTAACATAGGTGCCCGTGGCGCTGCCTCCGCAATAGGGATTGCCAAGGCAAAGGGGGCTGCCACTCCCCGCGCCCATTTGCATGAGCCCGAGCAAGGCCTGGGTCACTGCCATCCCCAGCACAATCGCTATCAAGACATTGAGAGAGCGGATAGGCAGCGCCACGGCGCCCAGAAAAACCGCCAGGGGAGGCAAGAGGGCAAGCCAGAAAGATTCGGCCAGCATGGGCACAATGGCTAATGGTCGCCACCGCACATCGGGCGCCTCAAGCAGACCCAGGGCCTCTGCATAGGGTGTGCGCCCCGGCAGCTCAGCCCAAAGTGCAAAGGGCAAGGGGATCAAGTAGATCAGCGCATACAAGAAGAGCAAGGCCAGAGCTGCCCACGTGAGGGGGCGAGGCTTTGTCTCGCCAGAGAAGACTGGAGGCCAGAGGCGAAGCAGGAGAGCGGCCACTGCCCCAAGCTCTAAGAGCATCAAAGGCAGTGGATGGACGCTACCCCGAAGCAGGGGAGCAAAGATCAGCAGGCAGGCGAGCCCTACCGCCACCGCTGTCTCCTTGTGTCTCTGCAGTGAGATAGTGGCTGCCTGCATGTGGACGGACTCAAGACGGGGTTATCGCCATGCACTTATCCGCGGCGGTCGGTCGTCTATGCCCTGCTGTTGTGGGGCGACTTCAATGGTCTCCATAATGGACGGCCCCTTATCGCTGGTAGCGCCGGACGCTACCGCAGGTGCATCGGACGCTACCGCAGGTACATCGTCCGTGGTGCCGGCGCCGATCGCACCAGTGTCAGTGGGGCCGATTCTCTCCATGGTGGCAACTCCCGTCTGACAGATACTTGACTCCCTTAGCATAAACCGCAAGTTGGGTTCAAGCTGAGTAAGGCAGCCATCGGTCTGCTTTACAACGGCACTCGATCCGTCCCGGGTGAGCACGCGCGCCCCAGGTTTGAGCGTCATGCCTGAATAGCCTACAACGTAATTCGTACCCTGGTTGACCAAGACGTTCCCTTGAACCTCACGGAGTACCCCACCAGTTGAGTCATCCGCCTGGACAGGGCCAATGCTTGTCAGGCAAGCGGCTGTAATGATAGGTAAGCAATGGCGAACTCGAGTCATATAGACCTCCTTTGGATGAAATCCATCCGTTTAGATTTTTGTGAGGACAGTGCCGCGTACACATGTCGTTCCAATAGGTCCGACAACACTACTATGATAGCACACTGGGTGCCGATCCCTCTTAGCGAAAGAGTTCGAGGCTCGCCTCGTCAGACTGCACTGCAGTTGGATCTGCTGCCTCCCTAGCGGTATTCTGGCGTTGCGTTCGAGCGTTGACGAACCGATTTCCCCTTATCACATTGCCTGTGCTACCGGGAGTTTCTAACACGCCACACCGCGCCCCGTTGATCCTGTTTCTGAGGATCTCGTTGCGATCGCCATTCACCAAGATACCGCATCTGCTGCTGTCGATAATGATGTTGCGCCCAACCTCGTTATTGTTACCGGTCAGAGCGATACCATCGAAAACCAGAGTACCAAAGACCGTATTCCTTATAACCTGGCTGACATTAACCTGGCCTTCATCTCTTCCAGAGAGGCAGATGCCGCACTGGCTGTTTCCCACCGTGTTCCCGCGGATACTCACATTCTTGGTCCTAACGATGGCCAGACCTGTCGCTGCAAATGCGCAGTCATCAACTGAAACGCACGGTGACCAGATGTGATTCATGACCACGTTCCGATTGATCTCGCCAGTGGCACCAAAGCCGATCTGGATACCGTTTTGGGCAGCTCCAACTGTCGGCCCGATGCCGGTGACTGTGTTCCTGTCGACCCGGATCTTAGTACCCCGTTCGGTGGCTGTGATCCCGTTTTTCTGGTAGCCATGGATCCTGCTAGTCTCTACCCTGACCTCCTTCACCCGCCCCCCTAGCTTCTGGGCGAAGATACCGAGGCCGCTCTGACATCCCTCAAGCCCAGCTCCTAATTTCATATTCATGATATCTACATTTCGGATCCTCCCCGAGGCATTCTGATAGAAGATCCCGATTAGGGTAGGTTCACAAGCTGCGATCCGGTTGTCGCCCCCATCGATCGTCAGTCCACTAATAGTAACGTCAGTGTCCCTGACTAGGATCACTGCGGCTATAGGGATCCCGGTGAACTGATTTGTAGTATTGGCCGTCATCACCGACGGCTTCACGACAGCATTATTGCCTATGATACTCAATGGCTCTGTGATCCCGATCTGCTCGTTATAGGTTCCTGGGCAGACCCTGATCCTATCCCCACGACGTGCTACATCGACCGCGCCCTGAATAGTTGTAAACCCTGCATTTGGGCATTCCACACGATCATCATCGACGACCAGTGTTGCGGCTAGAGCAGGCCTACTACTGGAAAGGACAAGTACCAAGACCAGACCACTAAAACCAAAGAATAGTCTTATCTTTTTGATCATACGTGTATGGTTCATTGTATTGTCCTCTGTTGAGGTGCCTCGCGTGAGCCAAGAGATCGTTCATTGGATTGATCATTCAGCTTGATCATACGTGTATGATTCATTGTATTGTCCTCTGTTGAGGTGCCTCGCGTGAGCCAAGAGATCGTTCATTGGGTTGATCATTCAGCCATTCAATGGCTATATCATCAAACCAAATCTCCCCGTTTGCTACAAAATCTTCGGCATGCCTGCCCACCACCTGAAGGGACAAACGCTGTCCGGCGCAGTTGACTGAAGGCACGGTAAAATCCACCACGAAGTTGCGCCACTGATCCGCCCCCAGGAACCGCTCGCTCGAAGCCAGTATCCGGCGGTCCTCGGAGGCGCAGGAAAGGGTCCAGGCTAGACCATGAGGTGCTTGTAGCATGTCTGGACGTACCCGGCCCCCGAGGTGATAGGTCCCTGACGATAGAACCAGAGGCTGTTCAATGATAGATTCTGATACCGGCTTTCCTTGAAATACCACATGCAGGGCCTTTCGTCCCCCAGTAGCATAGGTCAGGCCTGCTTCCAACTGCACACTGCCTCTTTGGGACACGTGCCAATCGAATCCCCCCTCGAAACGCCCAAGCTCGAAGCCGCCATCATACAGATGGCCCATCACGTTAAGCTGCTCTGGGGTAAGGGTGTTGAGCCAGACCATATAGGCTTCCAGCCAAAGCTCCTCGCTCTGTAGGCGGGCTACGTAGGCGTTGCGCTCCGTGTCGCTCAGAGGCTTGCCTGGTGCCCGGCGCAACGCATAGAGCGCACGCAGGGTATCCACTCGCGCTACATTTTGCGAGGCAAAGACAAGAAACTGTTCCCACCATGGGGCCGAAGAGCGGGCGCTAGAGGCCAATGCCGCTCTTCCCTGGGGATCGTTCGCCAAACGCAATAACACTGGAAACAGGCGGTTTGCCAAATCAGCTTGGATCCTCAATGCCAGATCCCAGTGCTCCAGGGTCCGTTCCAGGTACCCGCGCACCCGCCAGTGATCGGCCACCTGCAAATGGATCTTAGCCCAGGCTGGAAACAACTGTGCGGCAAGATCCACGGCGCGATCAGCATCCTCTAAGCGATTCTGTGCACGCCACACCCCAGCCAGACCCATTAGGGTCTCGCCATTGGCAGGATCAGCGTGCAAGGCCTCTCGCAGAGATACCTCTGCGCCTGCAAGATCGCGCGGTGCGATATCTCGTGCCACGCGCCGCAAGGCCTCAGGGTGCTTGGAATACCAAGCTAAGGCTGCATCTTGCGAAGATGGTGTGATCTGATCGGCGTAAAACTGTGCCATTCCCAAGACTACTATGCGCCAAGCCAGCAAAACTCCGGCACCGACCAGTGCGCTCCGAATTAGCCAAGCGGTGATCGTAGAGCCGTTTTTCACAAGAATCTTGTCGTATTCATGCTAGAGCTCTGTGATCACTACCCCTTGCGGCTGCCTCTCGACAGACATCGTGATGCTGCCATAACGGATAGCGATGGCGTCGGTCTTTTTTTGCTGTACTACAAGAGCAAATAGTCGTTGCTTCAGAGATCCCAAGGTGGAAATGAAACCACGGTCGTCGGTATGCCGAGCGAAGTGGCCTCCGAGACGAGCGGACCATCATCCGCCACGATAAGGTGGAGCGCTCATCCAGGCACCCCCGCACGGAGGCTCGCCAAGATCTCGAGCAGGCTCCTCTCGGTCCCGCCCAGTTGGCCGGTCGGGTTCAAAAACACAATTCTCATGCAACCCCCTCTGGTGCACACCGCTCAGCAAGCACGCTACCGCCCCTCCCATGTAGCTTTTTGCCCCAGCCAGGATGGCGCGGCGGTAGGGGCAGGGGTCGAGGGGCTCGCCCTGGAGCGCGGCGGACTGGCCGTACTCGTCTATACTCTTGGAGCTGCCTACCATCGTCCCTCCCCGGAGTCGATGGCACCGGGCCAGCGCCGGCCCGCTGCTTATCTTGCTTCTAGGACCGCGCCCTCGCGATCTCACCCTTTTCGTGCCGGTCCCGACCTCAGTCGGAGCACGGGCCTCTCCGCCAGCGTGACCGGGTGACCTGACCGATCCCAGCCCTTGGCGTATCCCTTGCCTCCTGGCAGTACGGGCACGTAGTAGCGCGTTTCCGCCCGCGCCACACGGCCTTCAAGAACCTATCGGGCCGTAGCTGCTCGCGCCTGACGGCGCCTCCAGCACGTTCTCTATCGCGATCGCCTGCGCCGCCGGCACCCCGCGCTTCCAGTTAGTCACGGCCAGTCACGGCCATGGGCACCAGCATGTAGGCCAGCTCTGCCTGACTGCCGGCTAGGGCGATGGCCCCCTGGAACGCGTTCACCCCATAAGCATAAACAATCCGTGTGGGATACTCAACGCCACGTTGAATGCACCTTGCTGGTGCAACTCGTTTCTCAAGGAATGGTCCAAAGACCATGGGAAAGTTGCAGAGGCTGGAGGTAGCCCGACCCATGGATGAGGTCCACAGGATGCTGGAGTTAGCCCGAGGCCGCGACCTTACGCAGGTCGAGCTCGCAAAGCGCATAGGGGAGTCCCAGCAGGTAGTGAACAACTGGAAGCGCAGGGGAGCCATTCCCGGTAGGAAGCTGGCGAAGGTGGCCCGTGCGCTTGGTGTGACGGTAGAAGAGATCCTAACCGGCGCGTCTGGGCACTGATGAGGCCGCCGGCTTCGACCCCGACACCCTTCGCCTGGCCCGGGCTTTCCAGCTCCTGTCCCCTCGGGACAGGGCGCACGTTCAGGCGGTTGCTGATGCGTTTGGTACGGCCCCCGGGGAGGTAGAACGGAGCACGGCAGGGGAGGCAGAGCGGAGGAGGGCAGGAGAGCGGAGGAGGGCGAGCGAGCGGAGGAGGGTATGGAAGTATGGGAGACCTTAGGCCCGCCGCGCCCCCTCGTGTTCCCGTGGTGCCGTTCGGGCCGCTGCACCCCGCCGAGCGGACCTGCGGGCCTGCGACCGGCTGGCGCTGGAGTGTCTTTACCGACTGTCAATGCGAACGATGACCCCCCTGCCTCCCGGCGTGAGATAGGTCAGTCTCGCCGGATACGAAGTCAGCTTCGGGAAGGGGCTTAGGGGCGGCTTACCGTGGCCGCCTTGCGATCGGAAGGCCGCATCGAAGGCGGCCTTCCGATGCTCGCAGGCGTGATAGAAATCGATGATCTCGATGCCCTGGGGAAGGACCGCACCGAGGGAACTCCAGTTGTCCTTCGCCCCGTCGGCGAGCTTGACCAACGTCAAGTCGGGCCGTTGCCCCAGCACCGTCGCTAGCCCAGGTTTAACAGGCTATCCCCCTTTTTCGTGACTTTCTGCGAATAAACTTCAATAGAATCAACGGACGGATCTGGAAATGCTGTTTGTAGTGCCATAATATTGTAGTAAGGTATTGAT
>JALZID010000358.1 GCA_030860485.1 Pseudomonadota bacterium
AAGTAGTTTATGGGACGTAAGAATTCCTGGGCCTCGATCGCCGCGACATCCAGGGAGCTCTGGCCCTCGCTCGCCGCGCGGCTGACCAGCGAGGCCGCGAAAGCGACCGCCTCGGCGTCCTCGGCGCGCCCGCCGGCGCGCAGGTGCAGCTCGCGCACGAGCCTGGCGAACGCCGCCGCGAGCGCCTCCTCGAGCGGGGTACCCAGGAGGGTTGCGGTGCTCATGGCATCGGCGTCCGGACTCGCGCGAGCGCGCCGTCCAGGGCCTCGATCAATACAAGCGCCGGGCGCGCCCGATACACCCCGAAGGGCCGACCCGGGCTGTCGATCCGCCCCGGCTGCATGCCGCGCAGGAAGAGATAATAGACCCCGCCGAAGCAGCGCTCGTAGTCGTAGCCCGCGATCCGCCGGCCCAGCCAGCGGTGCAGCGCCACCGTATAGAGCAGGTATTGCAGGTGATAACCCGAGGCGGCCATGGCCGCCTCCAGGGCCGCTTGGGTGTAGTCGGCAGGCCCCGCGCCCAGCCAGGTGGACTTGTAGTCCGCGATATAGAAACGGTCCTCGTGTACGAAGACCAGATCGATGTAGCCCTTCAGGTAGCCGTTCACCCGCTCGTGCGCGAGCGCGGGCAGCGCCAGTCCATGGCGGGCGGCGATGGCGGTGATCGCGCTCGGCTCCAGCGGACCGAGCGGTAGCTCGAATTCCAGCTCCTTCAAGACCGCGCGCGGTGACAGCCGGGCCAGACAGAAAGGGACGCCGGCACCGGTCCAAAGCGGCGTCGCGAGGACCTCGGCGATCCACCCGCAGAGCGCGGTTTCCCAGCCCGGCGCATAGGCGCTCTCGGCGAGCCGCCGGCCGATCACCCCTCGCCAGTCGTCCGGCGATGCGGAGAAGTCGATGCGTTCCAGGACCTCGTGCAGGCAATCGCCGGCCACGGCGCCGCGGGGGAAGTCGCTGCGCCCGCCGCCCGGCTCGCCGCGATCGGGGCTCGCCTCCCCCTCATCATGGTCGGGAAGCTCGGCGCGCCATTCACCGCCGGCACGGTGCAGCGAGGTGAAGCTCACGACGCGCTCCGGTGGCGGCACGGGCCGTTCGAGACGCCTCGCGGCCAAGGGCGATTCTATGGGGGCGACGAGCACCCGCCGCGGCACGGGGTCCGGCCGGTCCTCGATGCGGATATGGCCGTGGGCCTCTGCGGAGAGGGTGCGAAATCTACTCTCGATGTCCGCATCGGCGGGCAATGGGCCCGCGTCCGTGCCGAACAGGAGCCAGGCGAGCGGCGACGCTCCGGCCTCGTGGATCCGCCCAAAGCAAAAGTAAGAGCGGTTGCGCGCGCGCGTCAGGGCCACATAGGCGAGGCGCAGCCGCTCGGCCAGATCCTCCTCGCGCGCCAGGGTCACGGCCTCTGCGCGGCGCGCGGAACCGAGGTCGAGCACCGGCCTGTCGTCGTCCTCGGGATCGTGATAGAGACAGGTGTCGCCCCTGGCCGCACGCGACTTGCCGTCCCACAGGAAGGGCACGAAGGTCACCGGGTATTCCAGACCCTTGCTCTGGTGGATGGTGACGATCTGGACCAGCCCCTCGTCGCCCTCGATCCTCAGCTCCGCGTCTTCGCTCGGGCCGGCGTCCCGGCGCCGTGCGGCGAGCCACGCGAGCTCGGCCTCCATGCCGTAGAGCCGCGCGCAGTGCACGAGCTCGGCGAGGTGGAAGAGGTTGGTCAGGCGCCGATCGCCATCGGTGAAGCCCCCGAGCCCGGCCGCGATCCCGCACTCGGCGACCAGGCGGCGGAACATGTGGATGAAGCCGTGCAGACGCCACAGCGTGTGGTAATGCTCGAAGTCCGCAAGACGCGTCTCCAGGGGGTCCCCGTCGGTCTCCAGGGCCGCGAGCTCGTGGGCCGCGAGACCGAAGAGATCCGTCGCCAGCGCCGCCCGCACCCACCCGATCCGCCTGGGCTCACAGAGCGCGAGTAAGAGGCGCTCGAGTTGCTCGGCCTCGGGGCTGTGAAAGACGCTGTCCTTGGAGCGCTGGGCACAGGCGATCCCGAGTGCCTGGAGCGCGTTCCGGACCTCCGTGCCGTGGCTGTGCTCGTTGACCAGCACCGCGATGTCCCGTGCCCAGAGCGGGCGATCACCGAGGCGTACGCCCCCGGCGTCGGCAGCGGCGAGCAGGCGGGCGATCTCCGTGGCCACCGTGGTCGCGGCCCAGGACCGGGCCTCGGTCTTGGACAGCGGCTTGTCCTTCGAGCGGCACAGGAACACCCGCAGCGGGGCGGGGTCGCTCCGGCCCTCTTCCACAAGGGCGACGCGTGGCGTATCCGGGGCACGCACCGGTGTAAAGGCGATGCGCGGGAGCCGGAAGGGGTGCGCGTGGGCGCCGAAGAGCGTGTTGAGCGCGGTCACGAGCCCGCCGACCGAACGCTGGTTCTGGTCCAGGGTATGGACCTGCCGGCAGCGCTCGCGGGCCTTGAGGTAGGTGTGGAGATCGGCGCCGCGGAAGCTGTAGATCGCCTGCTTGGGGTCGCCGACCAGGACGAGCGCGTTGCCACCGTCCCCGTAGATGCGCCGGAAGATGGCGTACTGGAGGGGATCGGTGTCCTGGAACTCATCGATGAGCGCCGCGGGATAGCGCTGCCTCAGCAGGGTGGCGAGCGTCTCGCCCCGCGGGCCGGTGAGTGCGTCGTATACGTTCTCGAGGAGCGCGTCGTAGGTCTGCAGCCGGGCCTCGCGCAGTCTCTCTTTGAGTGCCGCATGGGCCTCCTCGAGCAACGCCTGGCGCAGCGCCCCGAGGCGCGCCTCGAAAGAGCGCACCAGCGTCTCATGCGTGGTCAAGAGATTCTCGGCGAGCGTGAAGAGCTCATGGCTCGGAGGGGCACCCGTGCTGGCTGCCGCGAGCCGCGTGGTCGTGAAGCGATCGAGCCGGCGGGGGAGGGCGAGGGGATCAGCGTCCTCTCTGAAATACGCATCGATCTCCGCGGCCCAGTTGCGGACCCGCTCGGCGCGATAGACGTTCCTGCGCAACCCGGTGTCGAGGCGCGCCAGGATGTCGGTACGCTCGGCGCGCCATAGCTCGGATCCGCGATCCCGGAGCAACCCGTAGCGTTCGATCGGCCCAATGCCGCCTGGCGGTTCCAGCGGGAGCTCGACCCGTAGCTCGTGTTTGTCGAGGAGCGGGTCGAGCCACGCGCGCAGGGACTCGGGCGTGATACCCCTCTTGAGCAGCCACGCGACGAAAGAGTCATGGAGCAGGGCCTCCGGGCCGCCGTCCTGTGCGATGGGCGGCGAGGCGATGTGGCGGCGCCAGAAGTCCGCAACCACCGCGCCTAGCAGCTCGCTGGCATCGGCCAGGACCTCGGTCTCGAAGGGCATGGCGCTCGCGAACGCCCGATCGCGCAGCACCCGCTGGCAGAAGCCGTGGATCGTGTAGAGGGCGGCATCGTCGAAGCCGTACAGGGCCGCGCGCAGCTTGAGCCGCGCGCGCCCGGTGTCGGTGAGCCGCGCGGCGAGAAGGGCACACAGCCCGTCGTCGGTACCGCGGCCCTCCAGGAGGTCGAGCATCGCGCCGAGCCGGCCCCGGATGCGCTCGCGCAGCTCGGCGGTCGCGGCGCGCGTGAAGGTGACGGCGAGGATCCCGCCGATCGCTATGTCCGTCTCCAAGACGAGGCGCAGAAAGATCCCCGACAGGGTCCAGGTTTTTCCCGTCCCGGCGCTGGCCTCGATGAGCTGCACACCGGTGAGCGGGACACGTAGGGCCACGGGCTGCTCGATGGTCATGGATTCTGGAGAGCCTCTCCGGCCGGCGTCTCCCGCAGATGGGCGAAGAGGGGATCGAGCAGGGCGTGGGCCGTGCTCTCGAACCCCCCGGGCAGGTCGTCGCGGGCGCCGCCGTAGAGGAGGCGGAACCAGGAGTCGTGGTTCTCGCCGGGGTGCTGGGGCGGGCGGCCGGCCCACATCGAGCGGGCCTTGGCAGCGCTGCCCTCGATGAGCGCGAGGGCGCTGCGGGGCGGATAGGGGAGGGGCGTGGACAGGCCGTGCCGGTATTGTCGGAGGAGTGTTCCAAGCTCCGCCTCCGCGTCCTCCACCGGTGTGAATTCAAGTAGGACGTCCTTCAGCAACCAGCGACTCCGGGCCGCGATCCCGGGCGGATGCACGGCGCACAGGCAGAGATGCCGCAGCCAGGCGTTCCACAGGCTGAAAGCCCCAAGGGTGCCGATCCGATGGCCGAACAGGCCATCCGGGTGCAGCCCGGAGAGCGATCCCGTGAGCGAGACCTCGCCGATCGTGAGCGCGAACGGGAGAGCATCCAGGGGATGCGTGGGTCCGAGGCGGATGAGATCGGCGCGGAATCGGGCCAGTCCCCGCCACTCGTTTCGCAGCTCGATGCGGCCCGGCGCCCCATGGGGCAACTCGCTGCCGGCCAGGGCGATCTCCGCTATCCCGGCGTCGCCGGCACCCGCGAGGCACAGCGGCAGGAGCCGCTCGGCCAGCCGGGATCCGTCCTGCCGGCCGAGCCGAAAGGGTTCCTCTGCCGGCAACTCGGCCTCCCCGGCGCCGAGGTGGATGCCCAGGCGCTCCCGGAGCAGGAAGCGGACGGGGTGAGAAAAGAAGTCGATGAGCCGATCGATCTCCACCTGCCGCCACTCGGGTCCCGGCTCGGGAAGTGGATGAAGGAACAGCGGCCGGGCGCCGGACCTCGAATCGGTCCGGGCCCTCTTTGCGACCTCCGCGTAGTCGGCGGAGTAGGAGAACAATGCGCCCGTTTCGCCCGATAGACCTCCCCCCGATAGTCCCCTAAAGTAATGGGGGCTCCAAGGCTGCAAGCGGTGCTCGGTGATGAGACGGCCTCGGACGGCATCGGCACCCCCCGCGACCGAGCGCCCCAAATAATCGAGTAGCTCCGACACCGGTATCGCGGGCGGGAGAGGGCTGTCGTCACGAACGTTGTGACCGGGGTAGCTCAGGTAAAGCACCTCGCGGGCACAGAGCAGGGCATCGAGGAAGGCGGCACGGTCGTCGTGACGGCGGGCCCGATCCCCCAGGCGCGGCCGTTCGGTCATGAGATCGAATTCCGTAACGGCTGCCTGGCGGGGGAAGGCGGTGTCGGCCAGGCCGATGAGGCACACGACCCGGAACGGGATGCCCCGCAAGCTGCCGATCCCGCAGAAGGTGACCGCGCCGGTCGGCGACGCACCGGGGGCCGTGTCCATGAGCCGCTCCGTGAGGAGCGCGGCGATGACCTCCACCCCGACGGGCGAGTGCGCCGCCGCCAGGGCGGCGTCCCCGCCGAGGCCGGTGAGGAGGGAGCGGATGCGCTTTAGGTCTCCCTGCTCGTCCTCGGCGGGCAGCAGGAAGCGGTCGGTATAGGCGATGAGCAAGGTCGCCCACTCGGCCGGGGGGCGGGGGATGGCGAGGTCCCGGGCCGCGCCCTCGAGCGCCTCGAACACGGTGCAGAGCTTGCCCAACGCCAGCGCCTGGCTCCCCTCGATGTCATCATAGGGCAAGACCCCGGCGCAGGTGCGCCTGCCGCCGCCGGGCAGCGCGTAGCCGAGGACAAGACGCGCCAGGCCATCCGCCCAGGTGTGGCGGGGTTCCGCGGGGAGGCCCAATGCGGCGCGATGCTGGGCGTCTCGACCCCAGCGTACGCCGGACTCGCGCAACCAGGCGCGTATGCAGGCCAGATCGGCCTCGCCGAGGTCGAAGCGGCGCGCCACGGCCGGGGTCTCGATGAGCTCCATCACGATGGAGGCCTCGAAACGCGAGCGCGGCAGCCCGAGGAGCGTCGCGTACGCCCGCAGGAGCGGCGTACCTAAAGGGCTGGCCCGGCCGGTGATCCCAAAAGGGAGGTATCGCTCTCGCGGTGCCGAGCCGAACACCGCATCGATGTGCGGGGCGGCTGCCTCCAGATCGGGGGTCATCACCACGATGTCCGCCGGGCTCAGGCCGGGATGGGCGTCGAAGAGCGACAGCAACTGGTCGTGCAACACCTCCAGCTCACGGATCAGACCGTGGCAGACATGGACCTGGACGGAGTGCTCATGAGGCGACAGCACGAGTCGCTTGCCATCCAGGTCGTCGAGGTTAAGGATGGAGCGCTGCAGCAGCGCCAGCAAGGAGACGCCGGCGGGGTCGTCGTAGTGCTCATCCTGCTCGACGCTTTCTTCGCCGCACAGGGCGGCGACGAGGTTCAGGTGTTGCTGCGGCTGTCTTCCCCAGGCGGCCAGGAGGGGATGGCCGATCTCGTGGTGCGACACTTCGGCCTCGCCGGCGAGCGACAGGCGCGCGAGGTCGCGTTCCGTGACGATGTCGGCCCAGTACTCCCGGCAAGGATTCAACACGTAGCAGCGGATATCGATGTGCGCCGAGAGTGCCAAGAGGATTTCGAGGTAGAGGGGTGGCAGGTGCGGGATCGCAAATAGCGCGATGCGGGGGGGGAGCCAGACGCGGAGGTCTTCTTTCCTGTGCAGAAGTCCGGCGAGCGCCGCGAGATAGCGGTCCTTGGGGTGCTCTCGGAAGGAACTCGGGGATAGCCTTGCCAACTCCCGCCACAGGCGCGCCTGCCAGCGCTCCGTGTCGCCGCTGCCGAGCCCGAGCAGCCGGCCCCTTTCCCAGGCACGCAGCCAGTCGGGCCGGTATACGAGGTACTGGTCGAAGAGCCGCGCGATGCGGCACGCGAGCCCCATGCGGCCCTGTGGATCGCCGTGGGTGACATAGGCCGCGAGCGGGCCGTATTCGGGTATCTCGGGCAGCGCCCCGAGGCGCTCGAACACGCACCAGGCGATGACCTCGGGATCGAAGGGCGAGCGCGCCGGCACGTCGGGCAAGAGTGCCGAAAAACTCTTCCAGATGAACTCGCCCAGATAGGGACACTCGACGTTCGCACACACCCCATCGCGCAGGGCGATCCGATCCCTGAGCCAGCGTGCCATGCCGAGGCTCGGGACGATGATCGTCTCGGGCCGGAGGACATCCGTGTCCCGGCGCGCCGGATCGGTGAGCAACCGCTCGGCTAACGCCTCGATCCGGTTGCCGTGGATGATGCTGAACATTGCGGTTCGATCCCGCCGCTCACGTTTCGGGTTTTCTGGGAGTGCCGACTATGCCTGTCCGATAGCCTTGCTGCAATGCGAGCCGCGATGTTCTGCCGCCTACCGATCCGGCGGCGAGAGAGGTGAAGTCTTATAAACCAAAGGCTTGCAATCCTCTCACGCCCGGTGAGCACATCAGACCGGGGCCCGGCATGGGTGCGCTAGCGGTACACCGGGGACTGGTCGCTATGTAGGCATCGAGGGCGAAGCCAACCGAGGCACACTCTGATGGTCTGATGGTATGGGGGCCGCTTATGCACAAATACTGTGGACAACCCTGTTGAAAACTCGTCAGCAAGTTGCTGCGAGGCAGCAAAATTACAGGCTTCCGATAACTCGGTTACCTTTTAATCACCAGCTCGCTAATTTCTGTAAATCAAATACTTACACACCGTCGGGCGTACCGGGCGAGGTCCTGAGACCAATACATCTTGCGGGTATCAAGACGGGGAGGATAAGGTAAACCCATGTCTCTTGTTTTCACATATTTCCGACATCTTATTTTCATCAAAGCTTCTCTATGATTTAAGAAGGCAGCAATATTCCCGCTAGACTTGTTCCCGCTAGACTTGCATGTCAACATTCACCTGGAGAGGAAACTTTGGATCGTAAGCCCGCACTCAAGAAGGGACCTGGCAATGAAATACCCCCAACACCAGGTCGGCGTCAACATGGGGATCGGCGGCGGGCCCCGCGCCGCGTATCGGGTGAAAAAGGCCGACTCATACCCAGCCGGCCTCACGGAGAAAAATTTGCCTACGTGAAGGTGACAGTGACGCTACCGCCGGAACTGTATGAGCTCATCATCAAAGAGACCACGAAGCGAAAGCTCGCGAAAGAGCCCAACCCGCAAGTGTCTGCGGTAGTACGGGAGGCCCTAGTCCGATTTTTCGGGCAAGATGCGTGACTGTTCAGCGACCTTCTGCGATACACAGCTTGCGTCGTTCTGAGCCTGGCTTTCGAGTCTCTTGCGCTGATGGGCAGCGCAGGCCACTTCGGCAGCCCAGGCGCTTGGCGATGTATTTCGCGTTGTAGTGCTATAGGATCGTCGGCAAGGGAGTGCCGGTCTGAGAGAACTCGAATCACCATGTCGGACCACGTTTCCGTCCTGATCGTCGAAGATGAGGGCTTTGTCGTCCAAAGCCTCGAGCGTCGGCTTGTGAAGGCGGGTTACCGGATCGCGGGCGTTTGCGCACGCGGAGAAGAGGCCCTGGTGCTCGCCGAGGCTACGCGCCCGAATCTGGCCCTTCTGGATATCCACCTCGCGGGGGATATGGATGGCATCGCGGCCGCGGAGCAGATCCGCCAGCGCTTGCAGATCCCTGTGGTGTTCCTGAGCGACCATGCGGAGCCCGCCATTCTCGCGCGGGCGCGCGCCTTGTTGCCCAATGGCTATCTCGTCAAGCCCTTCGAGCCCCGCGAGCTGCTCGCCACGATACAGATGGCGCTCGCGCGTCACCGCGCCGATACCGAGTTAGCCGCGAGCGAGGCACGTCACCGGTTTGCGCTCGAAGCCGGGGGCCTCGTGCCCTGGGAGTACGGCGGCGAGCAGTTCCTTGGAGGCGCGCGGCTCGCGCAGCTCTTCGACGTGGCTCCCGAGGTCCTGAACTCGGATTGGAATACATTCTTGCAGCGCATCCATCCGGATGACCGTATGGCCGTAGACGTTGCCCTGCACGCCGCGCTCGAGAGCGGGGCCCCCTTGTGCCTCGCGTTTCGCGGGGTGCGGAGCGACGGAAGCGTGCGTTGGTTCGAGGCTTCGGGTCTGGTACACCCGGGCGGGGCGCAAGCGCGGGTCATCGGCGTCTTAAGCGACATTACCGAGCGCCGCGAGCGGGAGAGTAAAGCCAGGGAGGCCACGGCCATCATCGAGGCCGCGGGCGAGGGGATCGTCGTCAGCGGTTCAGACGGGCGGATCCACTCCGTCAACCCGGCTTTCACCACCTCCACCGGCTTTGCGCTCAAGGAGATCGTGGGACAACCTTGGGACAGGCTGCAGGCGCGCCGTAGCGGCGATGCCCCGTGGGAGCAGATAGAAGAGAAGGCGTATGCAGGTGACGGGCGCTGGCAAGGGGAGATCGCGCTCCGGCGCAAGGACGGCAGCGTGTTCGAGGCCCTGGAAAGCCTGACCTTTGTGATCGATCCCGAGACCGGCGCCCGCCATTACATATCGATCATCGCCGACATCGGCGTCCTACGACGGACACAGGAGCGGCTCCGTGCCCTCGCGCACCATGACCCGCTCACGGGCTTGCCGAACCGCCTGCTTTTCCAGGAACGCTTGGCGCACGCGCTGGCCCGTAACAAGAGGCGCGGCCAGATGTGCGCCGTTTTGTTCATCGATCTCGACGACTTCAAACGCGTCAACGACACCGTGGGACATGGGGCCGGCGATCGTTTGCTCCAGGACGTGGCCGGCCGCATCGCGGGCGCGTTACGGGATGAGGACACCGTCGCGCGCTTCGGCGGTGACGAGTTCGTGGTGCTGCTTGAGGGCATAGCCACCGTCCAACACGTGGCCGCGGTGTGCGAGAAGATACTCGAGACGCTTGCGCCCGCCCTCGACATTGACGGCCACCTTATCGCGGCTTGCGCCAGTATCGGCGTGGCGGTCTTTCCCGAAAACGGCGAGACGCCCGACCGCTTGATCGAGGCGGCAGACACGGCGCTCTACCGCATGAAGGCGGGCGGCAAGGGCCGCTATTGCCTGTACCATCCGGAGATGTCGGCGCGCATCGCCGAATGCGTGCTGCTTGCGGACAGCCTGCGCCGGGCGCTTGGAAAGGGGGATCTCCGGCTGTTCTTCCAGCCGCAGGTTTCGCTTCTTGACGGCCGCGTGACCGGTTTCGAGGCGCTGGTACGCTGGCAGCATGCGGACTTGGGGCTGCTACCACCCGCGCGCTTCCTCACCCTCGCCGAGGACGAGAGGCTTATCCTGCCCCTGGGACATTGGGTTGCGAAGCAGGCCTGCGCAGAGGCGCAAGCCTGGGCTGAGGCCGGGGGGCCCGCGCGGATCGCGATCAATTGTTCGGCCAGCGAGCTTGCGGCGCCGGATTATCTGGACGGGCTGCAGGCGGTGCTAGCGCAAACCGGCCTGTCCCCCCGGCGGCTGCGTCTCGAGCTCACTGGGAGTGTCTTGCACGATCTCACTCAGCAAAGCGAGCGTCTCGCGAAGCTCCGCGCGCTCGGCATCGGCATCGCGCTCGACGATTTCGGCATCGGCTATTCCTCGCTTTCCACGCTCAAGCAGCTACCCATCGCCCAGCTCAAGATCGAACATTCCTTCGTGCGCGGCATCCCCGGAGATCCGAGTGACGAGGCTATCGTCGCGGCCATCATCGATCTGGGTCACGCGCTCGGCATCGCCGTTGTAGCCGAGGGCGTGGAGACCGAGGCCCAATTGGAGTTCTTGCGACAGCGCGGTTGCGACGAGGCGCAAGGGTATCTGATCGCGAAGCCGATGCCGGCGGAGAAGGTGACTGAATTTCTGGCGAACAGCGCGTCACAATGGAAACAGCGGTGACGGCGGTAAGAACACGTTCTGGGAAAGCGCCGCGCCGTCCGATCCATTAATTCGACCCTATCCGACGCATGATAAAAGCGCTTATTTGCCATATTCTAATGCCATTTCATCGGGAAACTTAATCATGATCCCCAAAACCACGTATGAGATGCTTCCTTACTTCTATATCGCGGGCGGGATCGCCGCCGCCCTGTATATATATAATTCTTACGCCATCGTTTCGGGGATCCTGTTACTCACGGTTGCCCTCGTAGTCTTATATATGCGTTTAGAAAATCGTACGAATAAGATGGAGCGCTTCGAGCGTCTTTATACGCGGGAGAAGAAAAAAACGAGTAACCGTGAAAGAAGGCCTCGCGCCACCGACACCTCGACGCTCGGCCGCCGGCCGCTCCCGGTGCGCCGAGCGGGCTAGCGCCTGTGCTATAGTCCGGCGGCCCCCGGGCACTCCGTGCTCCGATGCCGCACTTCTTCTATCTCCGCTTCATCCTTCGCAATCTCGGCCGGCACCCGCTCCGGACCGGGCTCACGGTCGCGGGCATCGTGGTGGCCGTGCTGGCCTTCGGGATCCTGCGTACGGTGGTGGACACCTGGTATGCGGGGGCCGAGGCGACCTCGGCCAGGCGCCTCATCACCCGCAATGCCGTCTCGCTCACCTTCCCCTTGCCCATCAGCTATCTGGGTCGGATCCGGCGGACCCGCGGTGTCGAGACCGTCAGCTACGCCAACTGGTTCGCAGGCGTCTACATCAACGAGAAGAACTTCTTTCCGCAGTTTGCGGTCGAGGCCAGGGACTATCTCACCCTGTACCCGGAGTTCATCGTGCCGCCGGAGCAGCTCAAGGATTTCCTGCACGACCGCAAGGGCGGGCTCGCGGGCGAACGCGTGGCGGCCCAGTACGGCTGGAAGATCGGGGACGTGATCCCGCTGCGGGGAACGATTTATCCGGGCCAATGGAGCTTCGTGCTGCGCGGCATCTACCGGGGCCGGGACCCCAAGACCGATGAGACCAACTTCTTCTTCCACTGGGATTATCTCAACGAGACCCTGAAGCAGGGCGCACAGGCGCGCGCCGATCACACCGGGATCTTCATCGTCGGGATTGAGCGCGCCGGTGATGCGGCGCGGGTGTCTCGGGACATCGATCAAGTCTTCGAGAACTCGCTCGCCGAGACCCTGACGGAGACGGAGCAGGCCTTCCAGCTCGGCTTCGTCGCCATGACCGAGGCCATCCTCATCGTGGTGCAATCGGTGTCGGTCCTTGTCATCGGGATCATCCTCGCGGTCCTCTGCAACACCATGGCGATGAGCGTCCGGGAGCGGCGCCGGGAGCACGCGACCCTGCGCGTCCTGGGGTTCGGGCCGGTTCGGATCCTGGGTTTGATCCTCGGGGAGTCGCTCGCCATTGCGCTCCTGGGCGGGGTCCTGGGCGTGCTCTTCTGCTATCCCGCGGCGGCGGTGTTTGCGGCTGAGGTCGGGACACTGTTCCCGGTGTTCGAGGTGTCCGACGAGACCGCGGGGCTCGCCATCGGCTGCGCGGCGGCGGTCGGGGTGCTGGCGGCGCTGTTGGCCGCCCCGCAGGCGGTGCGGGTCCCCGTCGTCGTCGGGCTCAGGGGAATGGGTTGATGGCCGGCGTCCCCTACCATTACATCCTTCGCAACCTGTGGGTCCGCAAGCTCACCACCTTGCTCACGGCCGGCGGCATGGCGCTCGTGGTGTTCGTGTTCGCGGCGGTCCTCATGCTGTCCGAGGGACTCGAGGCCACCCTGGTCGATACCGGCAGCCGGGACAACATGGTCATCATCCGTCGCGGGGCGGAGACCGAGGTCCAAAGCAGCATCGATCGAGACCAGGCCGCCCTCATCGAGACGTACCCGGAGGTGGCCGTGTCGCCCCGGGGCCGGCCCTCCGTGTCGCGCGAGGTGGTGGTCCTGATGGTGCTCACCAAACGCGGCAGCGCCAAACCTTCCAATGTCACACTCAGGGGATTGTCCGAGACCGGGCTTGCACTCCGGCCACAGGTGCGGGTCAAGGCCGGTCGCATGTTCCGTCCCGGCACCTCGGAGATCGTGGCCGGCGAGCGCATCGCGGACGGTTTTGTCGATGCGGGCCTCGGCGAACGGCTGCGTTTCGGGGGCAGACAGTGGACCGTGGTCGGCATCTTCGAGGCCGGCCGGAGCGGCTTCGCATCGGAGATCTGGGGCGATGTCGAGCAGTTCATGCAGGCGTTCCGGCGCGGGGCGTATTCATCGGTGATCCTGCGCTTGGATAGGCCCACGCATCTCGATCCCTTGCGCGCCCGCATCGCTTCGGACCAGCGCCTCAATCTGGAGGCCCAGCCGGAGACCGACTTCTATGCCGAGCAGTCCGAGGTCATGGTGACATTTCTCAATGTCCTCGGCACGGCGCTCTCGCTCACCTTCTCGCTCGGGGCGGTCATGGGTGCCATGACCACGATGTATGCCTCGGTCGCCCACCGAACCGCCGAGATCGGCACCCTCCGGGCATTGGGTTTCCAGCGCGCCGCCATTCTGC
>JALZID010000359.1 GCA_030860485.1 Pseudomonadota bacterium
GCACGCGCCATCGACTACCTCGCCGGGAACGCACGACGCGCACACCCTAAACGGGATCGACAACGTGGGCGGCTGCAATTCGGTCTGGAGCCGATTTTCGCGAATCCTTAACTACATAACCTATGAAAGGAACGTTACCGTCCTTCGTCGGCGAGCGCCACGTCTAAATCACTCCAATCTTCGCGTTCTCGGCCATCCTTGGTAGATTTCCTCAATCCGCTGATCGTGCTTGCTGCGGAGCAGGAGATTCATCTTCACGCTCCTCGATCACCACGGTGTCGGTAATAGCGTACTTGTCGAGCAGCGATTTCGGCAGCCGGATGCTTCGAGAGTTGCCAATATTTACTCGGTCAAGCGGGTCGTCCGATGACGATCGGTTGAGTAAAAGCGCGCCGGCGACGTGCCGGACCAACCGGCTCCCGCCGAGGATATTGATCGGACACCCCTAAGCCAACATCGCAACAGGCGCTTCGGCCGGGTGGCCTTTGCCACTGGTTTGTGCGTGCCTGGCGGGCATCACCGCCATGTCGGATCAGGGACTCTGGTTCTCCGGTACCGAGCCGCTCGGTGGCCGGGCCTTGTCCAGGCCACCCTTAGGCTGCTATACAGGAGATCCGAACCTGTCCTACGACTTCACCGTGCCCGCCTCTCGCCCTCAGGAAAGATACATGGCCGACCCCGCCAATCCCTATGCCCCGCCCGCCGCCACGGTGGCCGACGTGAACGATCAGGCCGGTACGTACCCGCGGCTCGCGGAACGGGGCACGCGCCTCGGCGCTTCCATGATCGACGGACTGGTCATGCTACTGCTGTTCGCGCCGGCCATGTTGGCCGGAATGGTCCTGGGCGACTGGGGCGGTACAGCCGACGCCACTCCCCCGGCGATACTGGTGTGGGCCGAAGCGCATCCGGTGGTATCCCAAATAATCTGGGGGATCGCCGGCCTCTTGGCCTTCTTCGCCGTGAACGGCTACTGGCTGCACACCCGCGGGCAGAGTGTCGGCAAGCGCCTGCTCGGGATCCGCATCGTGCGGAGCAGCGGCGAGCGGGCCACGCTCTCCCGCATCATCTTCGCCCGGTATCTTCCGACCCAGGCAGTGGGCATGGTTCCGGTCATCGGCATGCTGTACGCGCTCATCGACATCCTGTTCATCTTCCGCGATTCGCGTCAATGCCTGCACGATACGATCGCCGACACCATCGTGGTCAAGGATTGACGGCCCCGACCAAGGCGTGACCCCGAAGCATGTGATCCCCCTGCTGGACACGGCCCGTGCGGTCGAGACGCCCGAAGGGGTGACGATCGACCTCCGGGTCGCGGGCCCGGTGCCGCGCTCTCTCTGCTTCGCCATCGACTTCGGGATCCGCGCCCTGGCGTATCTTGGGATCGCCGCCGGGCTGGTCACCTTGGGGCGCTTCGGAATGGGGCTCTTGCTCATCGCGTTCTTCGGCCTCGAATGGTTCTATCCGGTCCTCTTCGAGGTCTATGGCCAAGGCGCGACCCCGGGCAAGCGGATGCTCGGGCTTCGGGTGGTACACGACGACGGCGTGCCGGTCGGCTGGTCGGGCGCCATGATCCGGAACCTGCTGCGCGCGGTGGACTTCCTGCCGTTCTTCTATGGCTGCGGCTTGGTCTCCATGCTGCTGACCCGCGACTTCAAGCGCCTGGGCGATTTGGCCGCCCGCACCGTGGTGGTGTATCGAGAGACCGTCACGCCGCCGCTCCGCCTGCCCGAGGCCACCCCGCACCCGCCACCGGTACGGTTCACGCTCGCCGAGCAGCAGGCGATCCTGGCCTTTGCGGCGCGGGTGCCGAGCCTCACCCGCGAGCGCGCCGAGGAGCTCGCGGCCATCGTCCGGGACGTCGTGCAAGGGGAGGGCGATGTGACGGCCGGGCTCCTCGGCTACGCGCGCCACATCGCCGGCGAGCGATGAGCCCGAACGACTTCGTCCGCCGCTTCCAGTCGGATTGGCAAGCCATCGAGGACCTGGCGACCAAGGCACTGGCCCACCCCCGGGCAAAGCTCACGGGGGCCGCCGACTTCCCGGCGCGCTTCCGGCAACTCTGCCAGCAACTCGCGCTCGCCCGGACCCGCCAGTATCCACCGCAGATCGTCCTGCGCCTGAATCGGCTTGCCCTGTTCGCCCACCAGGCGCTGTACGGGGCCCGGAGCGGTGCCTCGTCCGAGATCAAGTCTTTCGCCCTGGAGGACTTTCCGCTGCTCGTGCGCCGGCACGCCGGGCCCTTCTGGGTCGCGACCTGCCTGCTGTGCCTGCCTGCCCTCGCCATGAGCGCCGTCGTATGGGCACAACCGGAGCTGATCTACAGCCTCATGGACCCTGCCCAGGTGGTGGATCTCGAAGCGATGTACGAGCCGGGCAGGCCCCACATCGGTTTCAAGCGCGCCTCGGACACCAACGTCATGATGTTCGGACACTACATCCAGAACAACCTCTCGATCGGCTTCCAGACCTTCGCCGGCGGGTTGATCCTGGGTCTCGGGAGCATCGCCGCGCTCGTCTTCAACGGCCTCTATTTCGGGGCGGTGGCCACACATCTCACCCGTGTCGGTTATGCTGAGCCCTTCTTCCAGTTCGTGGCCGGCCATTCGGCCTTCGAGCTCACCGCCATCGCGCTGAGCGGCATGGCGGGCCTCCTATTGGGCCGCGCGCTCCTGACACCGGGGCTGTGCACACGGCGCGAGGCGCTCGTGACGACCGCCCGGGTCGCGGTGCGGATCGTCTACGGGGCCGCGGCCATGCTCCTCATCGCCGCGTTCATCGAGGCCTTCTGGTCGTCGACGACCGCCGTGCCGCCGGTGCCCAAGTACCTCATCGGCGCGGCGCTCTGGCTATTCGTGGGCGCCTATTTCCTGTTCATGGGCCGGCGTGCGCATTGAGGCCTTGACGCTCGCGGTGCGTCCGCGGCTGCCCTTCGAGGCCATGGACGTCGGCCTGCGGCTCTGCCAGTCGCACCGGGGCGCGGTGTACGCCGCCTGGGCTGTGGCCCTCGTCCCGGTCCTGTGCGTCGCCACCGCGGCGCGCTTCCTGGTGGACGCGGACTGGTTGTGGTCGACGCTCGTGTGGTGGCTCAAACCGTTCTACGACCGCGCGCTCGTCTTGGTCCTGAGCCGCGCCGTATTCGGCGAGGCCACCGGCGCCGGAGACGTGGCGCGTGCCTTGCTCGGCTTCTTCCGCACCGGCCTCGTGCGGGGACTGACCTGGGGCCGCTTCGATCCGTCGCGATCGTTCACCCTACCGGTCTGGCAACTGGAGGGTTTGCGCGGAGCGGCGCGCCGGCGACGCTCGGCCCTCTTGCGTAAGGGCGGACGCCAGCGCGCCATGTGGTTGACCACGGCCTGTATCCACCTCGAGGTGCTCTTGATGTTCGCGGGGATCGCACTTTTCTTCCTCGTGCTGCCCGAGGGCGTGGGACCGTCGTTCGACCGCTTCGTGTTCTCTTGGATGCAGACACCCGCCGGGGAGGTCCTGTGCGATCTCAGTTACCTCGTCGCCCTGTCCCTCATCGAACCGCTCTATGTGGCCTCGGGCTTTACGCTCTATCTCAACCGGCGCACCGAGCTCGAGGGCTGGGACATCGAGATCGCCTTCCGCCAACTCGCCGCGCGCCGCGCCAGCGCGCGCGAGGCCGCCTGATGCGGGCCGACGTCGCGTCCTACGCGGCGATCCCGGCCCCGCGTGGGGGCACACGACCGTGCGCACCACGGGCGGGCGCCCCTGTCCCCGTGCTCATAGCCACACCTCCTTGTTAGCACGAGCCGATCAGTTGATCTATAGTTGGACCGAGGGCGCTGCTACACAGAGTCCGGATCCAGTGCAATAGGCGGATTCTGTCTAGCACACTAATTTCGGATTCTGTCTAATCAACTGTTGGGCTTCAGAGAAAGGAGGTCGAAATGCGGAGTAAGACTTGGAATACCTACGAAGAGGTCGCTCAATACCTCCTTAATCAATTTGCACAACATTTGAGCGAGGGGGGCCACCACCCAGCAGGGGAGGCGCTTTTTGGTCAGATAGCGGTACAGCCAATAGCCGCAGGGGCCGGCCTCGTACACAAAGACCAACTGAGCGCTCTTGGAGTGGAGCTGGCGGATGAGCTTATCGATGTCGGACTGGCGGGTCCCGATGGAACCGAGGTAGAGCACCTCGGCGTCCTTCGCATCGGAGACATAGGCGACCGCGATGGACTCCTTATGGACATCCAGACCGACGTACAGTGTGCTAGAGTGTTTCATGGCTGACCTCCCGGTTAGCTATTAATGACCACGTGTTCATTATGCGGCCCTGGCCTCGTCGAGGCTAACCCGCGTTTCCACCGGGGGTCAGCCTCGCTCGGCGGAAGTCATAATGTCTAGGCTTCAAAAAGCACGAAAGTAGAAACACCAAAGGCTGTGTAGCCCGTATTCACGGTGAAGGTGACAGATAGCCCATGGGCTCCCATCAAACGCCATTAGAGAACCGCCATACCCAGGCCCTGCGGGTTCGCGACGTGGGTGGCTGCACCCGGCCCGCGCGGCAGCGTCCCGTCGGCAGAGTCGCTGCGACTCTTCAGCGCTTCACCGCGAACCCATCGCCGCTTGTCTCCGGGGCTCGGCAGTGGGATACTTCAGGCGCCTTGACCCAGTTCTAGTTAGGGCGCGAGCGCGGAGAAACAGATGGCGGAACTGACACACATCGAGCGATACCTGGCGCAAGAAGAAAACAATGTGGAACTGCGGATCATCGGTCGAGTGAGCGAGGTTTTATTGGCACAGGAAGACGGGACTGCGAAACCTCATATTGAGTTGCGCCTTAAAGCGGAGGTGGTTACGCCGAATCTCGCCACAGCCTTCTCAGATGCCCACATCCGCGCCATGCCATACTCCGGAAATCACGATCGTCGGCCGGATGGCCAGATCATTCAAGGTTTTGTCCGCCCGTTTGATCGCGAACTTGAGGTCGCGATCGCGGTTCCCGAGAATGCCTTCCTTGCTTTTCTCGCTGGAGTCGTCATCTCTTTCATCGAATGGACTACAGTTAACACTATGGCCGTTCGAGGCCCTCGACTCCTGGGACAGAAACTCTCCGCTCCTCCTGAGGCAAGTCAGGCTGCTGACGGTTGTCCGTGCTTTACGCTAAACATTTACATCGCGCCCTAACCCTGCTCTCAACCGGACGGGCCGGTACGCGGCTTCTTGTTGGCGGGCATCGGCGCGGCCCCCCGGTTAGCTTGATACGTTAGCGGTCACAAGCACGAGTTGGGACATGTCCATCAAGGTCTACTACAATAGCGCCTGCCCTGTTTGTAATGCAGGCATCAAGGACCAGCGCCAGCGCATGGAGGCATGTGGTATCGAGGACATCGAGTGGGTCGATGTGCACACTAAGCCAGAGGCGGTGTCGGAGGTTGGTGCTTCGTTAGAGCAGGTGCGGGAGCGGCTGTATGTCAAAGACTCGGATGGTCAGCTCAATGTTGGAGCGGACGCATTCACGCGCCTATGGTCACAAACGTGCGGCCAGCGCTGGCTTGCGAAACTGTTGCGGTTACCCGTGCTCAAGCAACTTACGCATTTGGCATACAATGTCTTTGCTCGCCTCCTTTACCGCTGGAACCGCGCCAAGGGGCACTGGTAATGTCACCGCTAACACGGCGCTCCACACGGACGCGGAGAAAAGCGCCGCGCCGGTGAGCTTTGCTCGTTCGGCGGCTATCGCTTTCACGGGTGCGGCGATAGACTCAACGCTCAGTTGAAGCATCCGCTTAAATGTAGGGGACAAAAACCATGAACGAACAAGAAAACACGAGGATCGTGCGACGAAGTTACGAACTGTTCAAGAGCGGCGATATTCAAGCGTTGCTCGATTTATTTTCAGAAGACATTGATTTTCAACTTCCCGAAATTGAGAACGTCCCGTTCTCTGGAAGGCATGAAGGGCCTGAGGCGACAGCGAGGTTTTTCAAATTGGTAAGTGAATCCCAAGACGTGCTGGAGTTCAACTCGCAAGAGTTTATCGCGCAAGGTGACGTTGTGTGGTTTCTTGTGTTGTGTGTTGCGGGTGGGCAGCCGCTCAATTCCGGCGTTAGCCGTCAGGAGGAATCATTGCAGTTCGTCATATGCACACACGAAGCGCATGCCAGTGCAATCCTCGGGCAAGCTACGGAACATTTCGGGCCTGGCCCGCATACAAGTATTCGGTTGAGCACTCGGTCTACATACACAAAGACCACCGGGGTAAGGGTCTTGGTCTTGCGCTCATGCAACGGCTCATCGCCGCAGCAGCCGAGCAGCAGTATCACATCCTGGTCGGTGGCATAGACGTCACCAATGCAAGCAGTATTGCGCTGCATGAAAAGCTGGGGTTCGTACATGCAGGCACTATCAAGCACGCGGCGTTCAAGTTCGGGCGCTGGCTTGATCTTGGCTTCTATCAACTGTTGCTCGAAACGCCGGCGCAGCCCGTTGACGGCCAATCGGGTAGCCGGGGGCGTTTGGCCCCCGGCCCCCACACCACCTAGCATGCGGGTCCGCACTAGGCGGTTCACAAAAGTGGAGCACACGATGACATCAGGTATAGCCGTGGGCACGCATCCAAAG
>JALZID010000360.1 GCA_030860485.1 Pseudomonadota bacterium
GCTATGCTTACGGTCATGCCGAACACGAGGCGGTCGATCGAGTTGAAACGGCTGAACGGACGCAGCTCGAAAAGTGGGAGTCCTCACATGGGACCCCGAGGGAAAAACAAGAAGGGATAATCTGTAAGGTTATTCAAGGGACACTACACTAGGAAGGCAAAGCCCTGTGCATCTACATCCTGGAGCACGATGCAGACGCCGACGCGACCGTGGGCGGCTTCAAGACAGCCGACAGGTTGGTGGGGGCCCTCCACGAATGACCCGCGTAGGCCGGGGGCCTACGCGGGTTTCGCTGCGCTCAACCCAGGCTACGCGCTGACGGCCACTGTCTGCGGACTCCTGACTCTCACCCGCCGTGTCGGCTGCGCAGCACATTCGTCCCGCAATGGATGCCGCCGCTGTGCGTGTGGTAGTACCAGGAATCGACCCACTGCACCTTCATCCCGAGTGATTCCAGCACGAGCTGTGTGAAGAGCTCAAAGATGTCGACGGTTTCCTCCGGGATGTCGATCTTCACCCAGTCGCGGGAGGCGACATTGCCGGCGTTGTCGAAGACGTTCGGGTTGGCGCGCCGGATGCGATCCATTACTTTCTGGATGTCGGCCTCGTACTGGTCCTGGCGCGGATGGGCCTTGCCTGTGTCGCCCTCGCAGAAGTCGCCCCGATAATTCTTGAACTCCTCGAACCCGTCCTTGAAGTAGCCCGCGATGCGGTAGAGATTTTCAGGCTCCGAGACGGGATGGTTGGCCAACGGGTCGTTTGCGTGCAGGAGACGGTAGAGCGAGAGCACCTCGTACTTGGTCGTGGAGACGGCGACCGCCAGCGCGTCGGAGCGGTTCATCTCCTCGTAATCGGCGTCGAAGTCGGTGGGCCAGGCCCCGATGGACGCGCGGTGCACCCGCTCGGCCGAGCGGGTCCAGTGCCAGGTCTGGTCGAGTCCACGCGAGCGAATGTAGTCCGCGTCGGGTTTGAGCTTGACGCCGCCCTGGCGCTCGGCGAATTCCCCCACGAGCGCGATCGCGTCGGCGACGCGCATTCGCGGGCCGTACGGCCGCGGCACGAGCACGTATCGGCCGAGCGTCTGCAGGTTGACGAGGTCGGGGACGATCGCCTTGGTGCCGCTGTGCAGAAAGTCGTCCACCCGATCGAACAGCACCGGAACCGGCCGAACCGGCACGCCGGCGAACTCCTTCGCCAGGACGGTGTCGAGCCGAAACGGCAGTGCCTCTTCACGGTAAGCGTCAGAGTCGTAGTACGGCCGGTACGCGACCTCGTCGGCGTAGCGGAAGTCGTTCGCGAGGAACAGCGCGTCGGCCGCGCGGTTGGTCGAGCGACACATCGCGAGAAGGTCGGCGCAGGAAATGAACGCCGCGTACCGCGCGTCTACGGTGCGGCGCCGACTGAAGACGAGGAACTGCCGATCGTCGTGGAACGCCGCGTGGCCATACGGCTGCGGTTCGGAGCGGTCGACTTTCGTGCCGAGGCCCTGAAGGCCGTATGGACCGTCAGGGCCGAGCAGTGCGGCGTAGGCACTTGGCGGAGGATGCGAATCGGGCGAGCCGGCCGTCGCTTCGTGAATCCACTTCTTCCCCCGGAACAGACGCGTGACGAGTTTCCCTTCCCTCTGATACGCGACGGCCCGAACGAGCATCGTGATCGCGAGCATCGGCGCAGCGCGCAGAACGGCGAAGCCGCCGGTTCCCCTGTCGACGAAGCACGCGATCTCGTCTATGTGACCGACGTCGAGCCAGTTCGTGTAGACCGACGCGATCGGATGCCGGCTGCCGCGCGAGGTGAGGAAATCCTTGAGCGGGTCGGATGAGATTGATCCGGCGATGATCTTGCCGTAAACCGCATCGGCATACGGCGGTGAGACCTCGATGTTGCCGCCGTAGTTGCGCGAGCTGTGGAGATCGCGGATTGCGCGGAAGAAGTTCTGCAAGGCCGACCGGTTGTCGGCGTTGAAGTCGAACTGCTTCGTCCCGTCTTGAGTCTGGATGGTGAACTGGACCGATTCGCGAGTGCGGCCCAGCACTGCGGAGATCTCGTTGATGGCGGTGCGCAGCGCGAGGATCAGGCTCTTCTGCTCCGCCGTGACTTGTCGGTACCCGAGGAGCTGGGCATACGCGTCGTCGATCGCGATGCGCAGGAGATAGAGGTCGGTGAAGTCGCCGCCCGGAAGGCTCGGATTGGCCCGCTTGTCGATCTTGCGGATCAGACTGAACATCAGACTGAGCAGCCGGATCACTCGAACGAGCTGCTTGAAGACCACGAACGACTCCGCCACGCCCAGCTCGAGCGTGTTCAGCCCATCGCTCACCGCGACCTTCAATTGCCAGAAGTCTTTGACTACACCGATGCCGTCGGAGGGGAAATACGCGTCGACGAAGTTGCGGAGGTTCGGCGTCCCCGGGATGAGCGCGGCGTCGTTCACCATGCGCGGCAGGTGAACGATCACCTCCTGCGACCCTTCCCGCGTTGCCGTGTAGCCGAGTTGAAACTGATCCTGCAGCCAGCTATCGCCCAGGTTCACGCTCTGCGGCACGACTGTCAGAGGCACGCCTGCCTGGCGGGCAGCGTCGGCAACGTCGCGCACCGACGGCTGGTTCTCGACGACGTCGCAGATGTAGATCCGCTCCGCCGGCACGTCGTCGCCGACGAGGATGACGTCTGCGGTCAACAGGTCGTTGCCTTTGAAGGATGCCTGTTCGACGAGGACCTGTTTGCTGCCGTCGACGAACCGAAAGAACAGATTCCGCGGGGCATCCTTCGGCAGGAGGGCAGAACCCCAGAAAGTCTGCGCTTCGAGGAAAAACTGGATGCCGCGCGCCTTCGTGTTGTCCTTCTTCGCCTGAACGAGATCGATGACCACCGGCGTCGCGTCCTGCCTCTTGAGCGGGATGCCGCTCTTGTCGAGCACGCGGAAGAGACCGGCGGCGAAGTGGACCTCCAGCGACAGTGCCGCGTGCGCGGCGAATTCGGCCGGTGAGACGTCGACCATGATGGAGTAGATTTGGCCGTCCCGGAGCTTCCGGCTCGGCGCTTCTCGATCGGTCTTCGGATTCTGTCGCAGGTCGTCGGCCGAGACGGTATCGGGCAGGGCGCGACCCGACCGATTGATGTTCGGGATCAGTCGGTAGTGGCCACGCCCTGAAGGCTGCACCTGCTCGACGATGATCTCCATGGACCGCCGCCTCTCGCGCCGTAACGGCAACGCCTACGGGAAGGTCGGCAGCTCGGCGTCCTTCTGCAGGTACACGAGCGTCGTCGGCAGCACCACTTCCCAGGGATCGCCTTCCGGGGTCGCATGGCCGAGATCGTCGGTCTGGTTGCGCAGCTCGTCGGCGAGCGAGATGAAGAGCGGGTCGTTCAGCAGCGGCGCGTCGCCGCCCGACCAAATGGCGCCGTTGTTCTCGAGGAAGTACATGACGGCGTCGTTGTAGGCCGTGTGGACCGGGATCACCACGCGGGCCGACCCCGCCTGTAAAAACCTGGTGAAGACCGGATCGGTGTCGAACGTGGTCACTTTGTGGATCCACTGGTTTTGGCGACCCCAGAAGTACGGGTAGAAAAGATAGGTCATGTTCTCCCACTCGAACGCTTGCTCGAAGAATTGGACCTGCTTGCCTTCCTTCACCGCGTCGAAAATGTCGAAATCCGGCGCGTTGTCCTTCGTCTGCTTCATCGCGTCGAAGGACCCGAATACCCACGTGTCAAGCAGCATCTTGACGCAGGACTTCTTCAGTTCGGTCTTCTCGGTCTCGCGGTTGATCAGCGGGTTTTGGCCGTGGATCACGATGCCCTGCTGCGCCTTCTGGGCCGCGATCTTCTGTTCATAGGTGGCCTGCAGCGCCTGGTATGCCGCAACGATCTTCTCGAACGTCTGGATCTGCCACGTTTCGTATTTCTCCCAGCGGCGGTAGCAGGTGGCGGTGACGTTGACGAAGAATGAATTGACGTCGTAGCAGTTGATCGAGACCGGCACGATGCCGTCATAGGGACCCAGATACACTGAGCCGACGACGGCATCCTGCCGCCGCTTGGCGGCGTTGTTCGTTAGCGCGAACGAGCCGTCGTCATTACCGATCGACAGCCTGATCTGCGGGCCGCCGAGCACGTAGATGGCCGACATGCTGAACCCCAAGTCGCCGATCGTGTAACCGTCAGGCACCACCAGTTCCTTGGACGATTTCGCGAGCGCGGTGCCGTTCTCGATCTTGGCTTCCGACGCCATCGTCGCCGTGACCAACTTGTACTCGGGCGGCGGCGGCGAGCAGCCCTGTACCAGGTAGTCGCGGATGTAGGTCTGGTAGTTCCACTCCCTGATGTCCTTGTGCGTCAGGGTGGCCGATAACGGAACCGGAGGCACGATGTCCTTTTTCGGCTGGTGCGTCTGCGCGTACTCGA
Source organism: Pseudomonadota bacterium (assembly GCA_030860485.1). Lineage (NCBI taxonomy): Bacteria > Pseudomonadati > Pseudomonadota > Pseudomonadota bacterium. Next base: position 4,408 of record JALZID010000360.1, read on the forward strand.
GAAACGCGGCAGGCTCCGGGATGATGAACTCGAACATCATCCGTTTGCCATAGTTGTAGATCTGCGCCTCGTAGTACTTATCGACCCAACGGTAGATGCCAGTCACGTGATCGGGTTTGTCCTTGTTGTCGATCCCATGGGTGTTGAGTTCCTCGACCTCGTGCAACGTCTTAGTGACGCGCTCCTCGCGCGTCTTCTTCTGGATGCGCGAGACCGACTTGTCGATCACTTCGCGAGCGAAGTTGGAGGCGCTCTTGCTCGATTCCTGGCTAGACGTGCTGTACGCGAAGTCGCCGTGCGCGCCGAAGGTCACCATGCCATACGAGCCGGACACGGTCACGCCGGCCTGGACGCTCATCTGCTCCTGGATGGTCTTCTCGCTCTCTTTCTTCAGTTCGAAGCGCTCGGTGGTCTGCGTGTCCTTGGTGGTCTCTTCCTCGGTCTCGGTGGCGATGGTGAGGGTTTCTTCGGTGCGGTCGAGCACGCGGTGCTTGCGTTCCTTGTACTCGCCGCGCAGCACGTTTTCGATGTGCGCCACCTCGCCCGCGGCGTACTTCTTCAGCTTCTGCTTGACCACCTTCAGGTCGCCGATGCCGAGCGGCTTGATCGAGCCGCGCACGTTGCCTCCCCCCAGGAAGAGCGGAAACAACACCGAGCTGAGGATACCGCCTTTGAGATGATCCCCGAGGAGCGACAACCCGCGGATTTCTTTCGCCTCTTGCGGCATGAAGGAGAGGAAGCGCGGATCATCGATCGTGGCGAGCGCGCTGTTGAGCCGCTCCAGCCGCGTCGTCAGCGCCCCCACCGTGCCGGGCATGCTGAAGTCGTCCTGCTTGATCCGGAGCTCGGTCAGTACCCTTTTCGTCGCCGGGCGGAGCGCCTCGAAGCTCGCCGGGTTCACGCGCTTCAACGTGTTGACGCGGGTGATCTGGCTCTTCTCCGCGAAACCAGTCATCCGATTAGGCACCTCGACCTGCTCGGTTGTGGTCTTCGCCTCGGTTGTCAGTTTCAGCGCGCGCACTTCCTCCAGCGCACGGTGCGTGTCGACCAGATCGCTCCACAGTCCCTTGTATTGGGCGATCTTCGCTTCGGGCAGCGCTTCGAGCTTTGGCGGTTCGCTCGTCACCTTGGGCTTCGGTAGGCTGGTGAAGAACTTATCGATGACCGGCTTGGCGGAGAGGATCGTCTGCAGCGTCTCGGCGTCCGGAACGGGAAAGTCCTTGGCGAGCAACGCCAGCAGGTGATATACGCGAAGGTTGCGTGTGAGCTGTTCGAGATTCTGCGGCGTGCTAAGACCAAGGATGAGGAACGCATAGTACCGGTCCCATATCTCGTGCAACAGCTGCTGGCTCTCCCGCGCAGAGTAGAACGCCTTCACCGGCTGCCCGAGGACCTTCCCGGCTGCAGCCTGCAGGTGCTGCGTCGACACCTGCTCCGGCGGAATCGCCTTGACTGCCGCCTCGACGTTGAAGAGGCGCGTGTCGCCGCGACTCTGTGGATACTCGAGGTCGTACCTCCGCTCATCGATAAAACGCTTGATCAGTTCCGGGACCTGGCTGCCGTCCTCCGGATCGAAGTGGCTTGCCAGCCTACCGACCGGCGTCTCCTTCGCGGGGCGCGTGTCCGCAATGAATGCTATCTGAGCGTTGCGCTTCTCTGGGGGAGTGGGTGGCCGCAGGGCGACAAACTTGAAGACGTTTGACGGGGGAATGTTGTTCGCCACGGCCATCCTCCTTCGCGATGATGGATATGGTATGATGGATAGGAAATTGAATGGGCTCAGGCGCCCATTTCGGTCGAAATGATGCGCCCGGGTCGGAATGACGTCAAGCGATGAGCAGAAGTATAGGAAATTTAACGCAGCTTTGCAACGTGTATTGTTGCGTCGGACGGGCCGGCCGGTGATTTGGCGGTCCGCGCGGTGGCGGGCAGAGGTCGTTTGGGTTGGCCCTGGCCGGGTTCCGGGGGGCTGTGGGGGACGCAGAGGTGGCAGTCCTTTGCGCGGACGCGAGTCCACCGGTGCCGGTCCAGTCGCCTTGATCGGCGCAGGACGGTGCGGAATGGGAAGGTGCCTACCCGCTCACCGCTGGTCGAACTCATACTCCGGTAGGCGGCTCACTCCGAGCGAACGTATCGCGTTCGCGTGTATCGACGTCCCTCTCCTCTGCCAATCGGGCGGACCTCGGGTGGCGGGGCGATGCGCGGGGGTTGGGTGGGCTCAGCGAGGTGTTCGAGGTCGCTGACTGGAAGCCGCCTAGGTGATGAAGGCGATGATCAGCATCGACGCGCTACCGCGGGGGCAGGAGAGCGGGAAGACTTGATAGATGCGTGCGAGCGGCATGACCCAGAGATAGTCGGCACGGGGACATGGTTGGGCGCTGGCGGGCGCATCGCGCCCTTCGGTCGCCGCTGGGAGAGGCGCGTCATGGACGGGTCCCGCCATCGGGGGCCCTGCGCAGGCGGTCACTGCGGCACGGAGGGGACATGAGGCGCGAGCACGCCGTGATACCGACGGCGATGCCGGCGCAGGGGCGGGACCAAGGCCGCCAGCCGGTCGAGGAGCGCCACCGGTGCGAGGGAGAGCGCCGTTTGTCCGAGCGGCCCTGGTTTGGGGAGTGAGTAGTAAGCCTTATACGGCAAGAACTTACCACTCATCACAATCTTCACCCGATCGCCCCCTTCGGATCCGGCTCGCGCGTCAGGTCCATGTTGAAGTCGATGGCGCTCATGATGCCGTCACCGAATTCTTCGTGGATCAGCGCTTTGAATGTGGTGCCGTAGACATTCACCAACTCATAGAAGCGATAGATCAGCGGGTCGGTCGGGACGGTGGTCGGGAGCGAGCCTTTGTACGGAACGACTTGCAGGAGCTGCACGGCTTCGGCCGACAGCTCGAACATCTTGCCGACGATCTCGGCCTGTTCCCTGGTGAAAGTCATTTGGCCGAGCAGGCCGGCGGTGGTCCACTCTTTGCTCTTGCCGAGGGTCTTGGCGACGTCGGCCCACTTGGTGCCTTTCCTGATCTTGGCGGTGATGATTTGTTCGGTGACGTCTAAGCGGTTCATCCTGCACTCCTTCTCTACTTTCAGGTTAATCCCCCCACCCTAACCCTCCCCCGCTTGCAGGGGAGGGAATGGGAGGGGGCGGTTGGGAAATGGCGGCATGTAGTCAATTTGCCGAACTCCAAACCCGGCTTCACCAGCGGCGGGTGCAGCGGGTCGTAGTCGGCCGGCGGCTGGTCGCGGAACGTCTTGGCGCGGGTGACCAGGAAATCCAATAAGTGACTGCCGGACGGGGGCTTGTGGAAACACCTGATCCTCTATACGGCCTATCCACTTCACTCCACCAATAACAATATGTGGTGGTAATTATGGTTTATGCAGCCCAAGACGTTGTGCTTAGGGGAGCAAAGTGGATAGGCCGTTCCTCTATCGTCATTCGTATCACCGGCGCCTGCGCCGGTATAACCAATACCCGACGCCGACGGTTACCAGTATCCCGACCAAGAGCTGCTCCGCGCGATGGAAGTCATCGACCACGTACTCGACCGCGTCGGCGAACGCAAACCCGAGTCCGGTGACGGTGACGGCCCAGACGATAGTGCTAATCATGTTAAGCCAAAGGAACTTGCGGCTGGAAATGTTGGTCGTGCCGACCACAATGGGACCGACAATGCGCACACCGTACATGAAGCGATTAGTCAGGATGAACAAGGTGTTGTAGCGATTCAGCAGGTCCCTCGCTTTACCAGCGTGAACACCAATGCGAGGAAAGCGATCGAACACCCGATTACCATAGCAGCGCCCTAGCCAGAAATAAAACTGATCACCGAGGAATCCGCCCATGAAGGCGGTCACTGCCACCCACTTGTAACTGAAATATCCCTGGTGGGCGAGTGATCCCGCGAGCACCATGCCGACCTCACCTTCGATGAAGGCCCAAAGAAAAATACCGACGTAACCCGAGGCGATTAGAAGGTGTTGTAGATCGTCAAACACGCTAACGAGGCTCCGCCTCAGACCGACGAGGTGTATGTCGTGGGTCCGGCGTGTGGTGCATAATGGAAGGAGAGGCTCCGGTTCGACGGTGAAGAACTGCACGCAGTTCTTGCCAATGATGTAGGCC
>JALZID010000361.1 GCA_030860485.1 Pseudomonadota bacterium
GATCACCGCCAGCTCAGTGCTCAGCCATCGCCCTGTAGTGCAGACCTAGGGGGGTCCCTATGAATGATATCAATCACTTAGGACCTCGGTACCCCCCGAATCGGCTAAGTCGGGTTGGGTCAGATCCCGCACGTGAAGCTCGGTCGGTATCCGCGCTTTCTGCTTTCAAAGGTGGTCGAGCACGGGCTCGTGACGCCTCCGGCCGAGGCGGGTGGCAAATGGACCCGCGAGAAGGCCAAGCGGGCGGTGCCGTGACTTTAGTCTCATCGGGCGCCGCCAGGTCCGCACCCACCGGTCAGGTCGAGCTTTTCGGACTCGCCGTCGCGGCCAATGGCCTGACGACACTCAGTGTGCCGTGCCACAGGTGCCTGTCGACCGTCGGCGTCGTCGCGGCGGGGTCCGGGCCGCACTACGCCCGGTTGACATGTACGCGGCCACTGGATTTCGTGGTTGCCGCGGCCCCGGCGGGAGCGGCGATGAGCGACGGAGTGTTCAATCTGATAGACCGCGAGAAGCTTCTCTCCGGCGCTGCTGACTACGGCGCCAGCCAAGTAAGCGCCCCGCCCGGCGTCGAGGCCAATCCGGTGGGGCTTTCATATGACGGCCAGGTCGGGCGTTACCTGGTGCGGTTCCTTTTCGTCGTCGATAAGGACGGCGCGCCACATTTCGCATCGATTTGGAATCCCGCCAAGCCCAAGCGGCTAAAGCCAGCGCTCATCAAAAAGTTTCGACGGGAACGACGACACTTTTCCAAGGCCGTTGCGCAGGAATTCGGTCTCGCGCTGAGGATTATCGATCGCATGGACGGCGCGCCGCGCGTAACCGAGCTGGTCTACGAACACGGCGCGGTCGAGCCGGTGGAGCCGCCGGTCCCGTTTCTGGAGACTGTGGTGCATTGACATGAACAACATCAGCTACTGCCACGGCACAGGCGTGAAGGACGCCAAACCCCAGCCGCGCCAGGCGCCGGACTTTGACGGCTTCGTAGCACAAATCCTGGCCCTACCACGGGCGCGCAGCAAGGAAACCCGCGAGTACATTTGCGGCCCGCTGAGGCCAAATGGGGGCGCAGATCTACACCGTTGCAAGGCCGATCTGCTGCCGCGTGCATGGCTTGCCCACGACCTCGACGGCGGGCTTCGTGAGGAGGTCGAGATCCTGCTGATGCGCCTTGCGGACTATGAGGCCGTTGCCTGGACCACTGCCCGGCACACCCCGGAATGCCCGCGCATCCGCATCGTGTTGGCTCTGGACAGGCTCGTCGATGGCCCCGAAGGCGAAAGGCTGGAGGCGGCTTTCGTCGGCGTGGTGGGCGCCGGGTTACATTCCTTGAAGTGGGACCAGAGCACGCACCGCGGTGAGCAGGCGTGCTTTCTGCCGGTGGCGGGCGCTGAGATCATGCTTGTATCAGCACTGTTCGGCTCGCCACCAAGAGGATTACATCCGGGCGCTGGGCGCTGATCCTAGGGCAGTATGGCGGGGGCAGGCCAGCCGTGCAGCGTCCTACGATGATCTGCCGCCGGTGGAGGCCTACGACGAGGACACACGTCGGCCGCATACGGGGAGCAATTCCAAAGCGGAACACGGGGATACGTCAGGCAATGGGAAGGACGCCGGGCGCGCAGACGACGGCGAGATTCTTTATCGCTGCATGGACGACATCGAGGAGAAGCCGATCCGGTGGCTATGGCGGGGGCGGATAGCGCGGGGGAAAATCACCATGGTGGCCGGGAACCCCGACTTGGGAAATCCCAAGTGCTGGCCAGCATGGCGGCCATCGTCACCACCGGCGGGCTGTGGCCGGTGGACCGGTCGAAGTGCGAGCAGGGATCCGTGATCGTCTTAAACGCCGAGGACGAAGCCGAGGACACAATCCGGCCGCGGCTAAGGGCCGCCGGGGCAGATCTGAAACGGATCTTTATCCTGGACGCCATACGTGAGCCGGACAAAACCAAAAGGCTTTTCAACCTCACGGCGGACATCGAGCGATTGGGGGACCTGGCCAGAAAGCTCGGCGATGTGGCGCTCATCGATATTGACCCGATCACCGCCTACCTGGGGCGCGTCGATTCCCATAAGAACGCCGAGGTGCGGGGCGTACTCGCGCCCCTCGCGGCGATGGCCGCCGAAATCAAAGCCGCCATTGTCTGCGTCAATCATCTCAACAAGGCCGGCGGGCCCGAGGCTTTGCTTAGGGTGATGGGCTCGCTAGCGTTTGTAGCGGCCGGGCGCGGCGGCTACCTGGTATGTAGGGACCCGGAGGACGGGACCCGGCGCCTCTTTCTGCCCTTGAAGAACAATATCGCCGCGCCGCGCCCGGGGCTTGCCTTTCAGATCAAAGCACCGCATGGAGCCCAAGGCTGCCAGCCGTTTTGACACTCTGGCGGTCTTGGTGGGACCCGCACCACAGCTAGGTTCTAGCGATTCCGATAGCCCAAGACCGCCAAGACCGCCAATATGTGTATATAGGGCGGTCATGGAAGCGTCCACCTCCACCCTCCCGCATAGCTAGCCTTGGTCGCCTTGACCCCAAGCCGGGCTTTGGCTCGCTCGACGGTCCGCCACGCTATCCCCGCCTGTTTCGCATCTGAAAAGATTTCCTTGGAATCCACGGAGCCATCTTTAAGCAGCTCGCCCAGCCACCTCACCGCCTCACCCATGGCGCCCCGCTCCTCCGGTTCCTCGGGCGACGCCATGGCCTCGTCGGCGGACATGGTTACCAGCTCGGTATCCCACTCCACGTAGGATGTCTCGATCCCGTCGCCGAGGTCCCGTACACAAAACGCTGGCGGTCTTGGCACCTCGGAAGACCGCCAATTCCCGGAAGACCGCCACCGCCAGTGTGTTCGCGCGCGCGTGGCCGGGTATTGGGGGGCACGGCGACATCCACGGTGGGACTGGTGCGGGCGTTTGAACAAGCCGCCATCGCCAGCGGTGCCGGGCCTTGACTACTATAAACCGTCCTTCTTTCCCAAGTCAACGCTTTGCTGCGACTAAGTGAGGCAGAATCCTTAACTCTTTCGTAACCCATTGAATAATGTAGTCCGGTTTTGATGTGCTAATACAACACTACTACACCAAGGACCTAGGCAATGCCTAGTGTAGTGTCCCTTGAATAACTTTACAGATTATCCCTTCTTGTTTTTCCCTCGGGGTCCCATGTGAGGACTCCCACTTTTCGAGCTGCGTCCATTCAGCCGTTTCAACTCGATCGACAGCCTCGTGTTCGGCATGACCGTAAGCATAGCAATTGCCAGAGAATCTGTCAAGTTATTTAAGGGAC
>JALZID010000362.1 GCA_030860485.1 Pseudomonadota bacterium
TCTCTGCACCTATGGCTCAAACCGCGTGGAGTGATGTCGCACCAGATCGACTTCGAGTCTCACGGTCTGTCAGAAAAGTGGAACGGCTATAGAGCCTATTCCGAATTATTGTGGAAGGTGATTCTGGGAAAGCGACCGTTTCTGATCAATCGGCAGCCCTACTCGGTCCATGCCGATCTCATAAAGAAGAGCGGATTCAACCTGATCTGCGAACTGAAAAGGCGCAGGGCGGATGGAATTCCCAGATCGGAACTTTCCGCACAATGGAGCGATATTTCCGACGACGATCTGAATTGTTCAGGGGCGTTCGTGCAAGCGTATAAGCAATAAACCAGCGGAGGGTGGTAGCGCGGCCGACTACGAAGAGTGAGCTTGGCGTAACGCGTCGAGGTTCGCAGGTATACCGATGTCTACAAAAGGTCGTCCTGAGACCGGAATCCCTTCGACCTTTAGGCCGGCGTTGATGCCACGGATCTCGGGGGGGCATTAGGCGCGAGCACGCCGTGGTACCGATGGCGGTGACGGCGCGGGGGCGGCACCCAAGGCCGCCAGCCGATCTAACAACTCCAGGGGCGTGAGGGCGAGCACCGTTTGGCCGAGGGGCCCGGGTTGGGGAGTGCGTAGACCACCCGTTCACCGGTCGATGCCCACGCGAAGCGCTCGTGGCAAAGATCGGGCGGGCGCAATGCCGGAGCAGGCGCTCGAGTCCGCACGGTCACCTCCACTATCCGGTCCTCGCTACGGCATGGGACGGTAGGGGAGGGGAACCGGGAGCGCCTCTCTGCCCGAAGGCCTTCGGTCCGCATCCTGTGGGGGCAAAGCGCTGTGGCCCCGGCGACGCCACCTCCGATCCACCTATCCCGCACCCGGACCAGCCTATGCCCACGACGTTTTCCGCTTACAGGGTTTCAATGAACGTCATTTGGGCCAGTGTGCCCACGTTCTCTCTATTGCGACACGGCCAGGCCGATTATCGGACGCACCCACAAGCAGGCGTCCTATTTCTTCACAGCTTGAATAAATGCTCCACTCGTCTGAAAATCTTCGTCTGAGATATCCCGGAAGGCGGCCGCGAGGCGACTACGGTCTATCCCACTGCTGGGACTGGCAGACTCCCTCAACTCGTACACGACATCAAAGCCATGCTCCCTCAGCAACGCTAAATGAATATTAAGCGACGCTCTATTGATTAGCCATGATCTTTTGCCTCGAATCAATTTCCACGTTACATCTGAATAGCTCCAGTGCCCATTCCATTGCTCGGCACAACCATGACATCGGAAATCGATGACATGCGACATGATGCCACCGGGCTTCAACCATTTGAAGAGCGACTGATATGTCATTTCAAGATCATTCACATGTTCCAGGACCGCCTGTGAATAAGCCATATCGATGGAGTTGGGTCTTAAAACTGTCTGTTCATCCCAAGGAGCTGCATAAAAGATGAAGCGTTGCTTCGCGCGCTTAAAATTGAGAAGTTCCTCTCTGATCGATTCAGTCCTCTCTCGTCGCAGGCAATCACACAGATGTGCGTCAGCTAAGGTGCCCAAAGGGAATTCATATGAGTCCAATACGGGCCGAACTTCCGGAAATTCTCGGTTATCTGGTATGTTCTCACGTTTGCAAAATAACTCTACTAATTCATCGAATAGTTGGAGGTTCCGAGTGTTATGGAGATAGTTCACAGTGTCAAACGCGTAGTAGGTTTTAGCGCCAGAAAGCAAGGCTGCGAGCCCCACACCAATGGAATCCCCAGGTCCCAGTTCCGCTACTGCTGCCGGATTAGTGGGAAGTCCATGCTCGTGGGCTTTGACAAGATGTCTGAGCCATACCGAGTAACAATACCGGGCTGAGTCTGTTCCTCCGGTGGCTACCGACGCGGCTTTCGATAGGACAGGCAGTCGCGCATAGCCAGGGATGAAGCTGCCCAGACCGAGAATGAGATATTTTGTCTTTTGTGATAACAGCATGGCAAAACTCTCAAATAGATATTCGAGTGCATTCATTCAGAGACAACACGATGCGACCCTCTCGTCCCAGGGATTATTCGCGGCGTCCATCGGTGCACGACCGGCTGCCAGCGCCTTCTTCGCCTCATCCACCTTTAAGTCCACGCCAATCGCCTGCGCCACATTGATCGCCGCCATCGATAAGAACAGGGCCCCACTGATGGAAAAAATTCGACTGCATAATGAAGGATAGGATATTCAACGCGGTGTCGCAAGCGTGGTGTCTTCTCCGTGGGGGGAGTGGGAGTGATTGGGCGGGTCCGCGCCGGGTCGGGAAGCCCTTATTTAGCAGACCGCGGTGGGGTTGCAGGGCTCACGGGTGTGCTCTGCGGTCAGTATCCGGTGCCTAGACACGAGTACGCCTGTGCCAGTCGAGGTGCAGCGACTGGCAGGAACAGGAGGGAAGGCGCCTACCCGGCTCAACCGCTGATCGAACTCAAAACTCGGGTAAGGGTTCGCTCAGATCAGTGCCTTCGGTGCCTTCGCGCGGATCGAAGTCCTCCTCCCGGTGGGGCCGCCCGCGGGCAGAGGCGATCCGGGGTGGCGTGGCGCCTCGCAGGCCGGTTTCACGCCCACCTCGCGCCCAAGCGTCTCGACGGTCGCCATCAGTGCTTCCCTCCGATCTCCGGCCCGTTCAGCGGATCTCGAGCAGCGCCGAGGCTTTTTTTTGGACCTCGATGATAGCCTGGGCGTGGCGGAGCGGGTGGCGCAGATCCGGAGACGAGCGCTCGAGGTCGGCGATCCGCAGCGCCTTCGACCCACGTCAACCCCACCCCGCCACCGCTCTACCGTCGCGGCCACGCCACAACCGATCGCGCCCGCGCTTTCCGCCAAAATCAGCGTTTTTGCAACCCCGTCAACATTATATCGTTGGTATGTTTGAGATCTACCCCCTAATGGACTGCCTAAATTCCGCGCGCTCCGAGCATCATACCAAATCCCTACAGCTGTCGTATACTCGCTACGACTCAATTTGAGACCTACCCCACAAAACAGCGGATTGAGTATTGTGCAGGTCCCTCTATTTCGTAACACTCCCCTGTCCTTAGTCACCCGCGCCTCTAAGCGATATGACAGTACATCTACATGAGTACGGCGCAGGGCGACCTTGTACCGTGGCTCGCCTCGCGGGCCGATTTGCTGGCTGAAGACTGGTACTTTGTTGGTCCCTCGCGGGGTACAGTGCAGAACATAGGTAACAGGGTCCCGCGGGCCTGGTCGAGCGCTCCCGACGCCCGCATGTGTGCCCGACCCAGACGCCCGAGGAGGTGGTTCAGGCGCTCATTGAAGCGCGAGAGCGCCATCCCCTCCTGGGGCGCGAAGAAGCTCTTGGCGTTGCTTTCCCGGCGCCATCCCGATGGGGCCTGGCCAGCGCGCTCCACCGTCTGCGACATCCTCGATCGGCACGGCTTGGTCCGCAAGCCCCGGGCGCGCCGCCGCGTGGGCCACCCCGGCAAGCCTAACACCGCGATGAGCGCCCCGAACGAGGTATGGTGTGCCGACTTCACAGGCCAGTTCAAGACCCGTGACGGTCTCTATTGCTATCCCTTGACGGTCACCGACGGTCACCGACGGTCACCGACGGCTATAGCCGCTATCTGCTGGGCTGCCAGGCGCTGAGCTCGACCGCCGTGGACAAGGCCCAACCGGTGTTCGCGCGTCTCTTCGGGGAGCTCGGGCTCCCCGAACGCATTCGCACCGACAACGGGGTGCCCTTTGCCACCACCACGCTGCCCGCCTGTCCTCGCTGTCGGCCTGGTGGGCGCGGCTGGGCATCCTGCCCGAGCCGAGCTCATCGAACCGCGCAAACCCCAACATGAACGCATGCACCGGACCCTCAAGGCCGAGACCACCCGCCTATCGGCGGGCAGCCGCACCGCCCAGCAGAAGCGCTTCAACACCTTCCGCGAGGAATTCAACCACGAACGCCCCCACGAGGCGATCGAGACGACACCCCCGCCTCCCTCTATGAGCCCTCGCCAAGGCCCATGCCCTCAAAGCTGCCCCCACTCGGCTACCCCGGCCACTTCGAGGTGCGCTACGTGAGCTTCAACGGGGGCATCCGTTGGAAGCGGGATTGGGTCAACGTCAGCATCGTCTGCGCCGGGGAGTACGTGGGGCTCGAGGAGATCGATAATGGTATCTGGAACGTCTACTTTGGCCCTCTCAAACTCGGTCGCTTGCTCGAAGAGCACATGCGGACGACCCATGTCCCCGGACTTTTTGGGTTACCTATGTCCCCGACCGTTCACGGAGAGTCCTAAGCAGAGCCCGTCGCAAGTCACCTTAGCCTTTGTGAAGATCTAACTACTATGAATATACGCACCCTCATTGTACTTGGCCTTTTTACATTCGCACCAACTCTCGCTAGTGCTGCCCCCTCCTTCCCTGGCGCGCAGGGCGGCGGGGCGGTTTCCGTGGGCGGACGCGGCGGACAAGTAATAGAAGTAACCAATCTTAATGATTCTGATGCCGGAAGTCTTCGCGCGTGCGTCACCACCTCGGGCCCTCGCACCTGTGTCTTTCGCGTTGGTGGAACTATCCAGCTTCTATCCCAGATCGAGATCTACAACCCCTTTCTTACCGTAGCGGGGCAGACCGCGCCGGGCGGGGGGATACTGCTGAGCGGCAAAAACATATCGTCCTACACGATGTTACACATTGCCGCAAATAATGTTATATGGCGTTATACGCGCATTCGCAAGGGATGGCATCCGTCTGGCGCTGGGGAGAATACCAATCTAGGCACAGCCATGTTTCTGAGTGGCGGGAGTAACAATAGCATTATTGATCATAATTCCGTAAGCTGGAACCAGGACGAAGGCATTGCCGTGTGGCATAATGGAACCGGCCCAGTGAACAATATAACCATTTCGTCTAATCTTGTGGCGGAAGGACTCGCCGATCATGCTACCGGATACATAGCCTCCGGTGCGGGAGTCGCGCGTCGTGCTGGGATGACCAATATAGATTACCACCACAATCTGACGATGAACGAGGGCCATCGCAATCCTGCGATAACGATCAAGTCTTCGCGATATGTCAATAACATTACCTATAATGTCCAGCTATTTGATGTCCAAGTTGGGTGGCCGGATCTCAGCATGGACACCGACTTTATTGGTAACTTGTGGAAAGCAGGTCCGTTGAATAATGGTCATCACGAAGTAGCGGCTCATGGGACACAGTCAATTTACATGTCTGGAAACAAAGGATATAACCAGTCTAATCCTGCTGGGGACCAATGGCTCATGGCAAACCGGATAACCGGCCAGAATGGGCCAGAGGTAGGGCCCGTACCTTCAGGCTGGCGGCGCGCCACACCTATGGCTAACACGACCCATCCAATTATCGCCGAGCCGGTAGCGGGACTGGAGGCGAGCATCTTACCCATCGTGGGCGCTTCCCGCCGCCTGGACTGCAATGGCAATTGGGTTGCCAATCGCGATACCGTCGATACCAGACTCATCAATCAGTATCAAACGAATACCGGTATTACCGCTCTGCCATCAACAGAAGCTAGTGTGGGCGGTTTTCCAGTCATTGCCGGCGGTACGCCGTGCACTGATACGGACCACGACGGCATGCCGGATGTGTGGGAAACAGCGCGCGCTTTGAACCCCAATAACCCGGCTGATCGGAACGCCATCGCCAAAAGCGGATATACTAACCTGGAAGACTATCTCGCTGGCACAGGTTCCTCCACCCCCGCCACCCCCCCCCCCGAAAGAAAATGTACGAAAGAGCCACTAGCCTAGCACCTCTCTTCCCGACGTCATCGTCCCCTCGCGCTCCTATGCTAGCGGAGTCTTCACGAGC
>JALZID010000363.1 GCA_030860485.1 Pseudomonadota bacterium
CCGGGCGCGGCGCGCCGCGCCCGCAGACGCCAGCACCTCAAAGCGCATGGCCGTCGATGAGCATGGCATCGCCATAACTGTAGAAGCGATAGCCGGTCCCGACGGCGTGCTGATACGCCGCGAGCACACGCTCCCGGCCGGCGAAGGCGCACACCAGCATGAGCAATGTCGATCCCGAGAGATGAAAATTGGTTACGAGGGCATCCACGCTACGAAAACGATAACCCGGATAGATGAAAAGCTCGGTGTCGCCCCGGAAAGGCTGCAGCTCACCGGCGATCGAGGCGGTCTCCAAGGCGCGCACGCTGGTGGTCCCGACGGCCACGACGCGCCCGCCCCGCCGGCGGGTGTCCGCGACGAGACGGCACAGCGGCTCGCCGATCTCGATCGATTCCCGGTGCATGCGATGCGCTTCCACGCGCTCGACGCGCGGCGGTCGAAAGGTCCCGGCACCGATGTGCAGGGTCAGGTAGCCCATCGCCACCCCGCGTCGTTGCAGGGCTGCCATGAGCGCTAGGTCGAAGTGCAGGCCGGCCGTCGGGGCCGCGACGGAGCCTGGCGGGCAAGCATAGATCGTTTGATAGCGGTGCCGATCGGCGGGCTCGTCTGGCCGGCCGATGTAGGGGGGGAGGGGGGTATGACCGATCGCCTCCAGGACCTCATACGCTGGGGCCGAAAACTCCACCTCATAGAAGGCATCATCCTGAGAGACGGGATCCTGATAGGACGAATGGACGACCGTCCTGACGGCGACGTTCATCGGGCCGCAGCCATTCTCGCCTTCGAGCACTAGGCGCGCGCCGGGCCGCGGCGGCCTGCTCGCGCGGATCTGCACCATTGCCGCATGCGTGTCCAAGACCCGTTCGAGCAAGAGCTCGACGCGCCCACCGCCGTCCTTGCGGCCGAACAGCCGCGCCGGGACGACGCGCGTGTCGTTGAATACCAGGAGATCACCCGCGCGCAAGAGCGCGGGGAGATCCGTAAAGCGGTGATCGGCGACCGAGCCACTGTCCCGGTCGAGGTACAAGAGGCGGCTTTCGCTGCGTGTGGGGACCGGGTGCTGTGCGATGAGGTGCTCGGGCAGGGTGTAGGCGAAGTCGCGGCACTGCATCGGGCGATGATAAACGATGCCTACCAGCGTCTGCGATCGATTTTCGGACCGTCGTTTCTTATACTGCGCGGCTCGGGCCGAGGTGGCGGAACTGGTAGACGCGCTGGACTCAAAATCCAGTGGGGGCGACCCCGTGAGAGTTCGATTCTCTCTCTCGGCACCAAGTAAAATCAAGTAGTTATGCGGTATGGAAGGGCTGGGAGGGCACGGTGGTAGCAGCGATTTCCCAAAACGTTTCCCAAAATTTCGCGAAACGCATGACCAGGACCCTATTGATATTCGTCGTCCTGTCCATCCTCACGGCCACCGGCTGGTGCGGAGAGGACCGGCCAGGACTGAGCAACGCACCACAGGCGGGTTTCAAAGCCTATGTCGATCCCGTGACCGGCGAGACCTTGGAGCATCCCGATGACGCGATGCCGCCCCTGGAGCTGGATGCCACGCATTCCACCTCCGCTCGTGGACTCCGCGAGATCGTTTCGCCCGAGCCGGGTGGCGGGGTCAGCGTCGATCTCGAGGGACGTTTTCGAGTACCCTTGGAAGCGGCCGTCGCGCCGGAGCAACGCCCATCGATCCGGCACCGCGACGCGCCGGAAACCCCTCGAACCGCGCCTTGAATCCGGCCTCGGGGCCGCGCCTACTCAGGACGGGTCTATGGGGCAGGGAAGCCGAGTCATGGGGCGTGCCCGCGAGGCTCCTCTGGCTCCTGACCCTTTTCAGCGTTGCCATCGGCCCCGCACAGGCGGCCGACCTCAAGGTCATCAATCGCGACGGGCGCCGGGAAGGGTTCAGGGACCGACGCGCGCCGGACGTGGATTCTGGCATCGGCCTTAACCCGGGGAGGACGCTCGGGCAGCAGCGCCTCATCGCCTTTCGTGCCGCCGCCGCCATCTGGGCCGAACGCATTGAGAGCCCCGTGCGGATCCGCATCGACGCGAGTTTCGACCCGCTGCCCTGCGACGCATCGAGCGCGGTCCTGGGGGAGGCCGGGCCCAACACCTTGCACCGCGATTTCCGTGGGGCACCCGTCCGGAAGACCTGGTACGTTCAGGCCTTGGCGAATGCCCTTGCCGGACGGGACCTCAGGCGTGACAGGAGCGATATCGAGGCGGTCTTCAACAGCACCGTGGGCACTACCTGCGCGTTTCCCGATGCCTGGTATTACGGGCTCGACGGCGTGCCGCCCGGAACCAAGATCGACTTCGTGACCGTGGTTTTGCACGAGATCGGGCACGGCCTGGGTTTCCTGTCGCTGGTGGATCTCAAGACCGGAAAGAAATTCATGGGCCTGAACGATGCCTACATGCGCCTGCTGCAAAACGCGAGGACCGACAGGCGTTACCCGCATATGACGAACCGCGAGCGCGTGCGTGCGAGCAGAAGCGTCCGCGCCCTCAGGTGGACCGGCCGGCAAGTGGCCGCCGCGAGCACGCTCCTCGGCGATGGGGTGGATCTTGGCGGGCGGGTCCAGATGTACGCACCGAGGCCCCCGGAGCCCGGGTCCTCGGTGTCGCACTTCAGCAACTCGCTCGTCCCGGACCAGTTGATGGAGCCGAGCTATACCGGCCCGGACCACGTCCCGAACCTCGAGCTGCCGCTCCTGCTCGATCTCGGTTGGAGGCAGGCGGACGCCGATCTGTCGATCGAGGTCTCCGATTCCCCGGATCCGGTGCCGCAGGGCGCCACGCTGACCTATTTCATCACCGTCCTGAACGGCGGCCCCGGGGCCGCGACCAACGTCACCCTCACCGATACCCTGCCGGGCGGGGTGGAATTCCTCTCGGCGACGCCCATCACAGGGACGTGCACGGGGACGACCACCGTTGTCTGCACCCTCGGGGATGTGGCGAACGGGGCCGCCGTGAGCGTCTCTATCTCTATCCAAGTCCTGGCCACTGCCCTCGGATCGCTCACCAACAGCGTCGCGGTCAGCGCGGACCGCGATCTCAACCCCGCGAACAACACCGCGGCCGCGACGACCACCGTGAACGGGGTGCCGGCGGCGGCGCTCCCGTGAAACCTTTTATATCAACAAGAACTTGGCCGGGCGCTCGACCCGGGATCGGTCAGCGCGGCACGATCTCGACGAGCGGTGACTCGGCGTCCATGGAGGCCAGGATCACGCGGTCGAAGCGGCGCGTCAAGGCCAGCGCCCAGCGTGCCGCCTGGCGGGCGACCACCGCGATCTCATCATTGTCCACC
>JALZID010000364.1 GCA_030860485.1 Pseudomonadota bacterium
TTCACCGAGGAACAGCCCCATCTGCTGCCGCTACCCGATAACCCCTTCCCCACCGAGGAGCGCCTCGAAGTCAGCGTCCGCAAGACCCCTTATGTGCGTTTCGACCTCAACGACTATTCTGTCCCCCTTTCGGCAGCAACCCACCTGACTCCCACACCGCCGCCGCTCTGCCGTCGCGCCCTCGACCCAACCGATCGCGACCGCGCTTCCCACCAAAATCACGCGCTTTTACAACCCCGTCAACATGAGCTCATAGCCGTAGTCATGCGGGACGAAGAGGTCGAGCTGGATAGGGTCTTTGTGCTGCTGTTTGACGCGAGTCCGAATGAAGAGGAAGCGGTGGGGCGTCTTCCAGGCCTTGGGTTTCCACTTGGCCTCGAAGTAGTCCCACTGTGCTGCCCCTCGCCACCAGAAACGCCGTGCCTCGATGCGCGCTTTGAGATCGGTAAAGCGCTCGAAGGGAACGCTCACCGTGTACTCCACGCCCGCGGCGCAAGGTGTCCTTGCCGGGGCCGGCCTCGGGGCGCGGGCCGCGTGGACCAGCGGAGACTTCTTCGAGGCCGTGCCCCCAGGTGGAGATCTGTATCTCCTCAAGAGCGTCCTTCACAACTGGGACGACGCTCACGCGGCGAGGATTCTCCGGCGATGCCGCGAGGCCATGTCCCCGGAGTCCAGGCTGCTGGTCATCGAGCGGCTGCTCCCGACCGGCAACGGCCCATCGGAGGCCAAGCTGTTCGACATCAGCATGCTCGTCGTTCTCGGTGGGCGGGAGCGCACCGAAGGCGAGTACCGGGTCCTGCTTGGCAGCACCGGCCTAGAGCTGAGGCGGGTCATCCCTACCGAGTGTCCACTCTCCCTTTTCGAGGCGATCCCGATCCTGGATCCGTGCGGGCTCACGAACGCCACCTCGGGGCGGGCGCGCATTGCCCCGGAACCAATCCGGCGGTGTAGTGCCCGCTGCCGAGGGGCCTTAGCTCGCGCTTCTAAGGGTCCTCCGCGAGCGCGGTGAGCATGCTTGTGACGAGCCCGTATTTAAGCCTGAAGAGCACGAGCAGCGGGGCCAGGACCGCGGCGAGCCCCAGGAGGGGGTCGTGACCCGGCTTGTGGCCCTTGGGCTCTCGCGCGTGACGCTCGACTTCGATGGCTCGGTGATCGGCACAGGCAAAGGGGCCGGAGGGCACGGCAGTAGGGTTTAACCGCAAGAAGAAGGGGCAGCGCAGTCTATTATCCCCTCTTCTGCACGGTCGCCCAGACCGGTAGGTGCTCGACGTGCTGCATCGTTTCGGCAACGTGCATGATTCCCATGGGCCAAGGACTTCATCCTCAGCTGTATCGCTGTCGTACGGTCGGCCCTGCCTGCTGTCTCCACCACCGACTGCCGGTCGAACAGCAGCCCGGATAGATGAGCGTGGGCCTTGAGCAGGGACGCGAGGAGCGCCCCGTGGCCGCCGCCGACATCGATCACCCGGCCCACCGGTGAAAAGTCGTAGGCCGCGAGAATCGCCTCGGCCTCCAGAGCCGAGTACCCGGTCATCGCTTCATCGAAGGTCCGGCCGGCCGCGCGGTCGATCTCCAGGTACTCGTAGAACGGGATCCCGTGCGCGTCTTCGAACCCCGGCCGGCCGGTCTGAACGCTGGTGAGAATGCGTCCGTATGCCTGCCAGAGCCAGTCCTCGCCATACAGCACCGCCAAGGGCCGTAGCGACCCGGGTGCGTCGCTCCGGAGCAGGTCCGCCAGGGGCGTCGCGGTGAAAGTGCCTTCGGCGGTTTCCGCGAAGGTGCCGAAGCTGACCAGTGCCCGGAGGACTCGCCTGAGGGCCCCGGGATCGGCTCCCACCCGCAGCGCGAGCTCCTCCGCCGTCAGGGCCCCTCGGCAAGATGGTCGGCCAACCTGAGCTTGGCCGCGACGTGGATCAGCAGCGTCACGCGAAAGCCCATGATGAGACCGCGCAGCTGGTGGGCCGCCGCGAACGGATCGGCGGGCGTGCTGCTCGACATGGGTGGACTCTGTTGCAGGTGCATGACCTCGATGTCCCCATTTCAACGAGTGACGTGGATTCCCGGCTCCGCGGCCGGCGCGCGGTGCAGCCAGAGCATGAGAAGCGCGGCCGCGAGAGAGAGGCCCCCGAGGGTGAGCAGTCCCGCCGTGAAGCCGGCGGTGTGCTCGCGCACCAGTCCCAGGATATTGGGACCGACGAAGCCGCCCAGATTACCAAGCGAGTTGATCAGCGCGATCCCGCCCGCCACCGCCCCTCCGGTCAGGAGCCGGGGTGGGAGGCACCAGAACACCGGGAGAAAGGCGATGGATCCGCCCATGGCCAGGGTCAGCCCTCCGATGATGACCAGCGGCTCTCGGACGACCGCGGCCAGGGTACACCCGATGGCCGCGACGCCGAGCGTGGCCGCGGCATGGCCGACCCGTTCGCCGCTCCGGTCCGAGTGCCATCCCAACAGCAGCATTCCCACGGCGCTGGCGCCGCCCACTGCGAGCAGCACCCATCCCATCTGGCTGTCGGCTACCCCAGCGACGTCGCGCAGCAGGAGCGGGAGCCAGAGGCTGAGGGCGTAGCTCGTCACGCCCATGAGGAAGTAGGGCGCCGAGAGCCGCCACACCGCGGGGCTGGTCACGGCCTCGCGCAGGGTGGGGTGGGCCCAGCGCGACCAGTCGCGGTGCTCCCGGTCGAGTCTGCGTCGAGCCACTCGCGATCCCTCGGTGCCAGCCACTTCGCGTCTTCCGGTCGATCCGTGAGGTAGCGAACGGTGATCAGCCCGAGGACGACAGCGGGAAGCCCCTCGACTAGGAAGAGCCATTGCCAGCCGGCCAGCCCGAGCCTGCCATCCATGCCGAGCAGCGCCGCGCCCAGGGGTCCACCCAGACCGTTCGCGAGCGGTACCGCGATGGTGAACCGGGACAGCGCGCGACCCCGCTGCTGCTCCGGAAACCAGTGGGCCAGGTAGTAGACGATCCCAGGAGAGAAGCCGGCCTCCGCCACACCGAGGAGCAGGCGCATGAGGTAGAAGCTCGCCCGAGAGCGCACGAACATGGTCGCCGCCGCGATGACACCCCAGGTCATGGCGATGCGCGCGATCCATCGGCGCGCGCCCACCCGAGCGAGGATCAGGTTGCTGGGAACTTCGAACAGCGCATACCCCAGGAAGAAGATCCCGGCTCCGAGCCCATAGACTGCCGGCCCGAACTCGAGATCCCGGTTCATCTGGAGCGCAGCGAACCCGACGTTCGTGCGGTCGATGAAGCAGATGATGAAGAGCAGGAAGAGCAGGGGGAGAAGCCGCCGGCTGACCCGTGCGATGATCCGCTGTTCCATCGGCTCGGTGGTGAAATCGTCCGAGGCACCGGGCATCGCCGGGTTCGGAGAGACCGTGCTTCGTAAACGGGACTTCGGACTCATGACGTTTCAAACTCATGGTTCTGTGGGATGCGCAGGAAGGCACCCTGGGGCGCACTTCGCGCCGCACCCAACCTCTGTCAGCCTGATCGCCCGGCGTGATGCGGCTCACGGTACCAGGCCTGGCGGGGTTGCACAAACTCGTTGCGCCTCGCTGGCAACATGGAACGCAGCGGCGTCGCTGCGATCTGGAACAACGATTCGTACACGCTATTCCGGGAACGCCTGGAGTCCGACAGTCCCCCGGAGATCTGCCGCAGCTGCGCGGTGTATAACGGCACGTTCTAAGTAGTGGCCGGCGGTGCGTCGCGATGAACCCCCTTCGCGCATCAAACGGGGTTGTGGGCCTTGCATCGCCCCGGGATGGTTCAATTTCGACGTGCGCGACCTGCCGGGTGTCGATCTCCGCGGCGATATACGCCAGGGGCTTCCGCTCGCCGACGCGAGCGTGAACTGCGCAGCCGCCATTCACGCGCTTCAGGACCTCGCTTGGGCCGACACGCTTTGCGCTTTGCGCGAAGTGCGCCGTGTCCTCAAGCCTGGCGGAGTTTTAAGCTGGCAGTACCCGATCTCGACAAGGCGATCCGTGCGTACAGGGAAGACGACGCACGCTACTTCCATGTTCCGGACGAACACGCCCGCAGTATCGGAGCGAAGCTCATCACGCAGATCATCTGGTATGGCTCAGTGCGTACGCCGATGACCTTTGACTTCCTGCGCGAACAGTTGCTCTACGCTACGTATAGCGAGGTGCGGCGCTACGACTTTGGTGTAACCCTCAGTCACTTTGCTGACCTCGCAAGCTTGGACAACCGGCGGCGGGAGAGCCTGTTCGTCGAAGCCGTCAAATGATCATGGACGGCGATACCGCGCTCGGGACGTTGCTGATCTAGGAGGCAGCCAAGGATACGCTGGGTGAGTACAACATCTTCAGGCTCTTCACGACAATTTGTGGGTTTGTGCGAAGGTCACGGACCTCCTAGCAGCCTGTCGGACTAAGGTTGAACGGTACAGCGGCGGCGCAGGTGCTGAGCGGGACCATCGTTGGTCGAACGGTCATTGATGCTGTAGGGACGGTGAAATGATGATGATCGGATCGATCC
>JALZID010000365.1 GCA_030860485.1 Pseudomonadota bacterium
TCATCGCCTTTTATTTCCAGCGACCAATTACCGAGGTCTTTAGGTGGTTCGAAATTCTGAACGCCGTGCGGTAGCCCCTTCAGAAATGAATCGTTGCTACTGAGCGGCGTCGGCGTATCGCCAGGCGGTACAGGCGGTATGAGAGCCAGATTAAGGGGAGCGGACTTGTAGTCACCTAGTGGTGTAGGGTTATTTGTATCCTTCTTGAAGACATCGGGATCAGATATATCTTTGAACTTGAGGAAGATGTCCGCGCGGTTAATTTCAATTGTTCGACCACGGAATTGGAGGGGGAACCGGTCCTGCGTCAATGTGAACTCCAATGTCTGCCCTGCGACCGTCTCGACTGGATTGAGAAAACGGTACCACTCGTCGGAAACTCGTGGCGCAAGCTAAACATGCGCGCGAGGCCCTGTTGACCCTCGCGCTGCACAAACTCGTTCACCGCAGTCTCCAATCCCGCGGTGGCATGTTGCTTCAGTAACCCTCCTGCATCCCTGGCGGTGTATCGTACGTGCAGAACGACGTCGGAAATGGTGTCGTAGTCGAACGACTTGAATTTGTCCGGCAATTGGATTCGCCACGTACTGATCGCGCCCTGACCTTCGAATGGCAGGTAACGCTCGTCACGCATGTTTGCTTCGAATAAGCCGCTGTCGTTCTGGCCGCTGCTGGTGACGATCGACTGGATGGTGCCAAAACTGTCGGAGAAGCGTGTATCGTCGTCGCGGCGGGAATATTGACCACCCGAAAGCGTATTGGCATGACGGATAGAACTGTTGAGCTGCGTGAGCGTGCAATTGACGCCGGCATAAGGGCCAGTCACGCAAGGAATAGTAATGCTGACTGACTTGATCCGCCTCATGTAATGCCCCGGATAATCGATGTCAAAGAGCGCTTCCGGCAGGCTGACAAAACACTCGTCCGTTTCTTTTAACTTAACGAGACTGATCGGATCGAGCGTCATGAGCGAAATGTGCTTGGTGATTTCATATTCGCGTTTGTTTTTGTCTAAATACGCCACATCCATGCGCTTTAGATCGTGATACAACCGTTCACCGCTCAACAGTCCCTTTTTCAGGCTGTCCTGAACCGCCCCGGGATTCTCGGAGACTCCAAACCTTGAGAGGATGGAGTCATGAACAAGCCAAAGCAATATTCCCCGGAAGTCCGGGAACGGGCGGTTCGGATGGTCTTCGAGCACGAGGCCGAATACGAATCGCAATGGGCAGCGATGTTGTCGATCGCCTCGAAGATCGGGTGCACGACGGAAACGCTGCGCAAATGGGTGCGTCAAGCTGAGCGTGACCAAGGTCGCCGAGCCGGTCTGAGGAGCGAGGAGCGGGAGCGTCTCAAGATGCTGGAGCGCGAGAATCGCGAGTTACGTCGGGCCAACGAGATCCTGCGCAAGGCCTCGGCGTATTTTGCCCAGGCGGAGCTCGACCGCCACGGGAAGTGATGGTGTCGTTTATCGACGCACATCGAGACGCCTATGGGGTCGAGCCGATCTGCGAAGTCCTGCCGATCGCCCCCTCGACGTATTACGAGCACAAGGCTCGGGACGCCGACACGAGCCGTCTGCCCCCACGATTCCGACGTGACGAGGCGCTTCGCGTCGGGATCGTGCGGGTGTGGCGAGAGAACTTCGAGGTCTATGGGGTGCGTAAGGTGTGGCGCCAACTGAACCGCGAGGGGATCGAGGTGGCGCGGTGTACGGTCGCGCGGTTGATGCGTGCCATGGGCTTGTACGGTGTGGTTCGGGGGAAGAAGATCAAGACGACGCGTGGTGTCGACGAGCTGCCTCGCCCTTTGGATCGGGTGAACCGCAACTTCCACGTCTCTCGACCGAACGCGCTGTGGGTGTCGGATCTGACCTATGTGGCGACCTGGCGCGGATTTGTTTACGTGGCCTTTGTCATCGACGCTTATTCGCGGCGGATTGTCGGTTGGCGCGCGTCGAGTGCGCTGCGCACGGACTTGGCGTTGGACGCACTGGAGCAGGCCCTCTACGACCGTGCAGTGTCCGACGAGGATGGTCTGGTCCATCATAGCGATCGGGGGGTGCAGTACATCTCGATCCGTTACACCGAGCGCTTGGCCAAAGCTGGCATCGAGCCGTCGGTCGGCAGTATCGGCGACTCCTACGACAACGCGCTGGCCGAATCGATCATCGGTCTGTTCAAGACCGAGGTCATCGGGAAGCGCGGGCCGTGGCGTCACCTCGAAGCCGTCGAGTTCGCGACGCTCGAGTGGGTTGACTGGTTCAACCATCGACGACTCCTCGGGCCCATCGGCGACATTCCACCCGCAGAGCTCGAAGAGGTGTACTATCGTCAATCGGAACAGTCGGCCATGGCGGCTTGACTCAAATCAAACAGTCTCCGGGAATCCCGGGGCGGTTCAGTTGACAACCCACCGGGCCACGGTGAGACACTCCATCCCTCGGCGTCGGCGCGCTTGAGCTGGGCCCAGTTGCTCAAGCGGGTGTTCGCTATCGATATGGAACATTGCCCCAACTGCGGCGGTACCCTGACGATCCTCGCCGCCATCCTCGACCCCACCGTCATCGCCAAGATCCTCGCGCATCTCGGCTTACCTATCCGCGCACCGCCGCGCGCACCCGCGCGGCACTTCGCGCTCCTCCAAACCGCCTGATCGCCAACCAATACCCCATTCCACGCGGTTCAGCTCCCTGAGCCGACAGCCCCCTTCGGCCCGCGTCCGCGCGTGACGCCAAACCGCCCCGAAAATCGACCTCTCGGACGGAGGACGGGCCCGCAAATCCCCCAATTCTCGTCAGTGACCTCGCGTCATTGACAGCTCATAGGTTCAGCAGTAGCTTTCCTTACCGAAAAAAGTGCGTTTGAAATCCTTACTCGCTGAACGGTAAGATTTGGATCGATCATCGGGGGCATGGTGATCGCCATGAACCACACTGGCGCAACTCAGGCGGTTGGTAGCGGGGACGGTGGAGG
>JALZID010000366.1 GCA_030860485.1 Pseudomonadota bacterium
AGTTTCGCAGAAACTCGAGCCCAGTCAAGTACCAAGGTCGGCACTACACGCGCTTTTCCAGGCGATCTCAATAATCCGGTTCGGATAATCAGCGGGTTAACAATTCAAAATATTTGATCTCTGTGAAAATCAAGGTTGAGTTGCGGAAGTCGGGCTACCGTACGTGCCATCAGCTCCCGGATCGACCTCGCCAGCCTGGCAGAAGACCATAGTCACGATAACAGCGGTGTTGCCGCCACCGCGCTGTTCAACCCTACGAGCGACTATCTGTTCGTCGCGCTCGAAGCCAGTCGTGAGGTGGCGGTGATCGACCCTTACAGCCATCATGAGCTCATGCGCTTCAATGTCGGTCGCGCACCGCAAGGCTTGGCACTGTCGTCCGACGGATCGACTCTGTATGTCCAAAACTTCATGGATCGCACGGTCGGTGTTTACGACATCGAGACCATGGTCCAGACGGGCGAAATTCGGGTGGGGCTCATCAAGACCTACAGCAGCGTGGCCGTGGAAAATCTGCCGGCGCAGGTGTTGGTCGGAAAGCGGCTTTTCTACGATGCCCGTGACCCGCGTCTGGCGCGAGACCGTTATATCAGTTGCGCCGCTTGCCATAATGACGGCGGACACGACGGCCGGGTCTGGGATCTGACCGGATTCGGCGAAGGTCTTCGGAACACCATCAGCCCGCGTGGTTACGCCGGTACTGCGCTTGGGCGGTTGCACTGGAGCGGCAACTTCGACGAAGTCCAGGACTTCGAGCAACAGATCCGCGGTCTCGCGGGCGGCACCGGCTTGATGAACGACAGCGATTTCAATGCCGGGACCAGGTCTCAGCCCCTGGGCGATCCCAAGGCGGGGTCGAGTGCGGACTTGGATGCCTTGGCTGCCTATGTCGCCTCACTAAACACCTTCGCTCCGAGTCCGCATCGTAACGCCGACCGGACACTGACGGCCGACGCGGTGGCCGGCGGGACGGTATTTCAGATCAAGGATTGCGCGCAGTGCCACAGTGGCAGCAACCTGACGGACAGCGTTACGTCCAGCGATTCCCTGCACGACATCGGCACCCTAAAGCCCAGCAGCGGCAGGCGCCTGGGCGATACGCTCACCGGCATAGACACGCCGACTTTGCGCGGGGTATGGGCCGGTGCGCCGTACCTGCACGACGGCTCCGCCGCCACCTTGAGTGACGCCGTGTCCGCCCATGAGGGGATCACCGTCACGCCGTTCGAGCTGGATCGGCTGTCGAGCTATCTGCAGCAGTTGGAGGGTAGAACAGACTAACGAGACTTCGCTTCAGGCACGTGCATTTCCATCCTCTCGGACGTGGGGGCTCCCCTGCCTCGATTAGATTCAGCGCCTCGATGGGCTGCCGGTTGCGCTCCAGGCGGCGGGCTCAGCGTGCTCGACGACGAGCTGCGGGGCGCAGAGGCCCCCGTAGTCGCTGACCTCCAGTCGGTAGGCCAGCCGCAGGCTCTCTCCTTCCGCCGCCCACGCGGCGCCGTGCGCATTGAACGCCATGGCTTCCAGCGACCCCCCCGCCTCCCGCGCCCGCACTCGGAGCTTGAGATGGCGCTCGCCCACAGGCCGTGCGGCCAGGAGCTCGAACTCGCCGTCGAAGAGCGGTTCGGCGAACCCCTGTCCCCAGGGTCCGGCCCGCCGCAATGCCTCGGCGACCCCCAGCGTTAGCTCGGAGGGCTCGAGCGCGCCGTCGGTGTAGAGCACACCGGCCCGATCCTCTGGGGAGAGATGCCTGCTCGTCTCGTGATCGAATGCCGCGCGAAAAGCCTCGAGCTCCCCGCGTTGGACGCAGACGCCCGCGGCGGTGGCGTGGCCGCCGAAGCGCATGACGAGGGCGGGATGCCGGGCCGCGATGGTGGCCAGCACATCGCGGATGTGCAGCCCCGGGACCGAGCGGGCCGAGCCCCTGATGTCCTCACCCAGGCCCGGGGCAAAGGCGATCACCGGCCGATGAAAGCGGTCGCGGAGGCGCGCGGCCAGGATACCGACGACCCCCGGATGCCAGTCCTCCCGATAGACACACAGCGCTGCCGCGTCATCGATCACTGCGGCGGAAAGCGCGCCGAGGTGCTCTAATGCCTCTGCCTGCATACGCGCCTCGATCCCGCGTCGCTCGCGATTCAATCCATCGAGCCGCCCCGCCATCTCCAGTGCGCCGGCCGGATCGTCGCAGAGGAGACAAGCGATCCCGAGCGACATGTCCGCGAGTCGACCGGCGGCGTTGAGCCTGGGCCCCAGGGCGAAACCGAGGTCGCTGGCCGCGAGCCGCTCGCGCCGGCGCCCGGCGACCTCCAGCAAGGCCTGCACGCCCGCGCAGCCGCGGCCGGCACGGAGGCGCGCGAGGCCCTGGTGCACCAGGATGCGGTTGTTGTGGTCGAGTGGCACCACGTCGGCCACGGTCCCGAGTGCCACGAGGTCAAGCAGATCGGCGAGCCTCGGTTCGGGCCGCGCGGCGAAGCTGCCGCGGCCGCGCAGCTCGGCCCGTAGCGCGAGCAAGAGGTAGAACATGACCCCGACCCCGCACAGGTGCTTGCTGCCGAAACCATCGCCCGGCAGGTTCGGATCCACGATGGCGTCGGCCTCGGGCAACTGGGGCCCCGGCAGGTGATGGTCGGTGATGAGGACGCGCATCCCGGCGGCGCGCGCCGCGGCCACCCCTTCGAGGCTCGCGATGCCGTTATCGACGGTCACGAGCAGATCGGGTCGCTGGCGGGTGGCCACCGCGACGATCTGGGGCGTGAGCCCATAGCCGTATTCGAAGCGGTTGGGGACGAGGAAGCGCACGTCGGCCGCGCCGAGGGCTTCGAGTCCCCGGACCGCGACGGCGCAGGCGGTGGCGCCATCGGCGTCGAAGTCCGCGACGACGAGGATGCGGGCGCCTTCGTCGATCGCCTGTACGAGGAGAGCGACAGCCTTTGCTATCCCATGGAGGCCGTCGCAGGGCAAGAGGCGCGCAAGCGAGTAATCGACCTCGGCCGCGGAGCGCACGCCGCGTCCGGCATAGATCCGCGCGAGCACGGGATGGAGGCTCCCGAGGTCGGTGGCAGCGGCGATGGGGCGCCGGACGATGCGCCGTTCCGGCCCTATCAGGGAATAAGACTCCGCGGGCGGCACCCTCGGCGCCGGCCCACTCATTGGCGCGCCCCCTGGCCCTTGCTCGCTTGGCCGTAGAACAACTGCCCGATGAGCTGTTCCAGGACCACCGCCGACTGGGTCTGGGTGATCACCGCCCCGGCCTTCAGGAACTCTTCGCTGCCGCCCGGGGTGAGGCCCACGTACTGTTCCCCGAGCAGCCCGGCGGTGTAGATGTTGGCCCCGCTGTCGTCGGGGATGCGATCGTAGTGCTTATCGATGCGCATGATTACGATCGCGTCGTAGGCGTTCGAATCGAACTCAATGGCCGCGACGCGGCCTATCGCGACCCCCGCCATCTTGACCGGCGACCGCACCTTGAGTGCGCCGATGTTCTCGAACTCCGCGCGCAGCTCGTAGAACGCGTCGTTGCCGAGGCTCGCGAAGCTCAGGTTGCTGACCCGCATCGCGAGCACGAACAGGGCGGCGAGCCCCAGGGCGACGAACACGCCTACCGTGGTTTCTACGGCCTTCGATTGCAGCATCGAACCTCACCTCCCAAGCGGAATGGACCTTTTTCAGGTGATCAGTCGAACATGAGCGCCGTGAGCACGAAATCGAGCCCCAGTACCGCGAGGCTCGAATGCACCACGGTGCGGGTCGTGGCACGGCCGATGCCTGCGGCGGTCGGGAGCGTGTCGTAGCCCTCGAAGACGGCGATCCAGGTCACGACCGCGCCGAAGCAGACGCTTTTGATGACCCCGTTCAGCACGTCGTCGTGGAAATCCACCGCGGACTGCATCTGCGACCAGAACGCCCCTTCATCCACCCCGAGCAGCCCGACGCCGACGAAATAGCCCCCGTACACCCCCACGGCGCTGAAAATCGTCGCGAGCAGCGGCAGGGCCAGGACCCCGGCGAGCAAGCGTGGGGCGATCACTCGCCGCAAGGGGTCCACCGCCATCATCTCCATGGCCGCGAGCTGTTCGGTGGTCTTCATGAGCCCGATCTCGGCGGTCAGTGCCGAGCCCGCCCTTCCTGCGAACAAGAGGGCGCTGACGACCGGGCCGATCTCGCGCACCAAGGACAACGCCACCATGATCCCGAGTGAATTCGCGGCGCCAAAGTCGACCAGGGTATTGTAGCCCTGCAGCGCCAGCACCATCCCGACGAAGAGCCCGGAGACCACGGTGATGACGATGGACAGGACCCCGACGGCATACACCTGGTAGAGGAGCAGGCGCACCCGATACAGGGACTCGAGGACCCCAAGGAGCGTGTAGGCCAGGAACACATGGGCGCGTCCGAGGCGCTCGCAGAACCCGAGCGCCTTGCGTCCGAGCGCGCGCAGCGCCCCGATCATGTGCGGGTCCTCACGCCGCCGAGTCCGCGTGGAGGTCCTCGGCGTAATCGGCGGCCGGGTAGTGAAAATGCACCGGGCCGTCGGGCGATCCGTCCAAAAACTGCCGGACCCATTCCGAACGGGTCTCGGCGAGCGTCTGGGGCGTGCCCTGGCCGACTACCTTTCCGCCCGAGATGACGTACAGGTAGTCGCAGATCGAGGCGGTCTCCGCGACATCGTGCGAGACCACGATGCTGGTGACCCCGAGCGCCTCGTTCATGCGCCGTACGAGCCGCAGCAACACGCCCATGGAGATCGGGTCCTGGCCGGTGAATGGCTCATCGTAGAGGATCATCATGGGGTCCAGGGCGATGGCGCGGGCCAGCGCCACCCGCCGGGCCATACCGCCCGACAGCGCCGCGGGCATGAGGTCGCGGGCGCCGCGCAGCCCCACCGCCTCGAGCTTCATGAGCACGAGGGTGCGGATGAGGCGTTGGGGCAGATCGGTGTGCTCGCGGAGCGGAAAGGCCACGTTGTCGAAGACCGAGAGATCGGTCAGGAGCGCACCGCTCTGAAACAGCATCCCGATGCGCTTGCGCAGCGCCAACAGCGCGGCGCGCGACAGGCTAGGGACTTCCAGCCCGTCCACCACCACGCTCCCGGACCGGGGCCGGATCTGGCCGGAGATGATACGCAAGAGGGTGGTCTTGCCGCAGCCGCTCGGCCCCATGATGGCCACGACCTTGCCGCGCGGGATGTCGAGGTCCACATGGTCGAAGATGGCGCGCTCGCCATGGTGGAAGGAGAGGTCGCGGACGCGTACCAGCGGTTGCTCCCCAAGCGTCTCTTTCAAGCCTCCCCTCCTTTGTCACAAACGGCGTGATTCTCGGTAACTCGCACCCGAGCGTCAACCGAGTGGGCCGGGTGGCCGCCTGCGGCTCGCCACGCTATCCTAAGCGGATCCGGCTCTGGCGAACCGAGAGGAGACGACGCATGAACAAGAAGCTATGGCTGATCCCCGCGGCATTCATCGTAACACCCCTAGGTGCGGCGGAGGGCCTTGTCATCGAGATGCGCCACATCGACCGGGACGGCGTCGGGGCGGCCATCGGCACGGTCACGGCGACCGAGGGCCCCAGCGGCAGCCTGGAGCTGCGGCCGGCCTTGAGTGATCTACCCCCCGGGGCCCACGGTTTCCACGTACACGAGAACCCCAACTGTGGGCCCGGCGAGAAGGAGGGTGCCCCACAGGCCGGCATCGCGGCCGGAGAGCATTACGACCCCGCGGGTACCGGACGCCACGAGGGGCCGAGCGGCAGCGGGCATCTGGGCGATCTGCCGGTCCTGTCGGTCGGGCCGGACGGCAAGGCCAAGGGCACGGTCATGGCGACTCGGCTCAAGCTTGCGGCTCTCGCGGGTCGCGCGCTCATGATCCACGCGGGCGGCGACAACTTCTCCGACCAGCCGGAGAAGGGCGGGGGTGGCGGGGCGCGCATCGCCTGTGGCGTCGTGCCTGGGGCATCGTGAGCTAATGGCGGTGGTGACCGGGTCGGAGGAGGCGGCCGCGGCGCTCCCGGGCGCGGCCGATCCGCGCCTGCCCGCCCTCGCATCGTGGCCGGGTAGGGGGGAGTGGCTCAAGACCCTGCCGCTCTATCTCCTGCCGCAGCACCTCTGCTCGCGGCTCATGTACCTCGCCACGAGGGCGCGGTTCCGGCCCTGGAAGGACTGGCAGATCCGCTGGTTCGTCGCGCGCTATGGGGTCGATCTGGGCGCAGCGCAGACGTCGGAGAAGGCCGCCTATCCGCACTTCAACGCCTTCTTCATCCGCGCGCTCCGCCCCGGGGCGCGACCTGTGGCCGGAGACTCGGACGCGGTGTGCTCCCCGGTGGACGGCACCGCCTACCACGCTGGGGAGATCGCGGCCGGGCGCTTGTTTCAGGCCAAGGGCCGTGATTATACCCTGTCCGAGCTCCTGGCCTGCGACTCGGGATGGGTGCCGCGCTTCATGGCCGGAAGCTATACCACCCTATACCTTGCGCCCCGCGACTACCATCGCGTCCATATGCCCCTGGCGGGGCAGCTAAAACGGGCGATCTATGTGCCGGGGCGGCTGTTCGCCGTCAATCCACGCACCACGCGCGTCGTCCCGCGGCTCTATGCCCGCAACGAGCGCCTGGTGAGCCTGTTCGAGACCGAGGCCGGACCCATGGCCATCGTCATGGTCGGCGCCCTGTTCGTCGGGAACCTGGAAGCGGTCTTTCCGATCCCCCCCGCTGGCCCAGGCCTGCGGGTCATGGACTACGACCGGTCGGGCACCACGCCGGTGTGGCTGGAAAAAGGCGCCGAGATGGGGCGCTTCAACATGGGCTCGACCGTGATCATTCTGTTCGGCCCCGGCCTCGTCTCCTGGGCCCCGGCGCTCCTCGCACACCGGTCGGTGCGCATGGGCGAGTCGATCGGTACCTGGAGCCCGACCGGCTAGTCTTGACCCGGTTCCGCGGCCCCCGGTCCGCCCAACCCCGCTATTGCCGGACGTTTTCGTACGGCGCTTCGATGGACCAGTGCAGTTCGACCGAATCGAGCCGGAGCCACCCGCCCCGGCCCGAGGTTTCCACCCCCCCAATCCCCTCCCGGACGGCGGTAGATCTGCACCTCATCGCGTCCTGGGAGACCAGCACGTATTCGCGAAGTGCCGAGCTTACGATAGTGGAGCAGTTTCTCGCTGCTCCCCACCATCGCATGGACCCGGCCCGCCACGTACTCGTGCTTGAACGGGCTCCGCTTTTCTGCGGGTGAGCGCAGCGCGTCGGAGTGACGGATGCGTCGGGCCTGGCGGAACGCCTGCGGTGGTTAGAGTTACTCGCCCCCTCGATCCTCTCTATCGCCCCCGAGCCCGGCGAAGTCGAAGAGCCGGGGATCGACCAGGTGCGATGGGACGGCGTGCTGGAGGCCTCGGAAGATGGTTTCGATGCGCCCTGGCGAATCCTTGGCCCAGCTATGCAGCATGCGCTTGATCGCGACCCGGTGAAGGTTGGGCTGCGAGCCGCACAGCGTACAGGGGATGGTGTAGGAGTCCTTGCCGCCCGAGAGACAGACCACGACGCGATCGCCTCGATCATCCGGAAGTCCTGAACGGCCTCGCCGACATTGCGCCGAAGTCGTTTTTGGAGCTTGTGAGCATCGATCCGGTTTTTGGCGATCCGCTTCTTGGCGGTGAGCGGACTGTACAGGTCACCGGGATGGCGGGTCTCCGCTGCGCCCGATATCGCCGGCTGGTCGTTCGGGACACGATCGAGAAGTGCGGTCATGCGGTCATGTGCGTACGCCGGCAGGTCTCTAGGCATGAGGCCGGCCGATGACGAAGCGCCGCGCGGGGGGGGGGCCCAGCGGTGTGAGGATCGATTTCCTGGACGGCCGGGGCGCGTGAAACGCAGCCGCCGCTCCGTCACCATAGTATCTCACAACGATCCGGCCAGCGGTTGATGCCCCCGGGCCGAGCCAGTACGGTGCCCACGCAGCACGGAGCAGGAGTAGAATCGTCGTCCACCTCGGTGGACGCCCGGCGCCAGCCTGGCATCCGACCGTAGCCAGCACGGGCCACATGACAACCGCGATGGGCCTATGTCAGCCAAAAGCATCTCAAGGGCCTCACGGGCTGCGCCGCTAGCGGGACATCGCATCTACTTCTGAAGCGTGGGAGGAACGCGGATGACCATGGTCAGCTCGGACCTAGCACCGAGTCTCGCAGTCAATGTCCTGGAGTCCCTGCCCATCGGGATCTGGGTGGCCGACGACAACGGTATCATCACCTGGGCCAACCAGGCGCTCGGTACGCAGATCGGCGTGCCGCGCGATGCGCTCGTCGGCCGTTCATGTGAGGACATCCCGGCGAGCAAGGTATTGACGCTCTATCCGGTCGCAGAGGTCTACCACGTGCCGGGGGCGGCACTCGACACCGACCGCTGGTTGGAGTGCATCGTCGGAAGTGTGGCGATGACGGCGGGTAGGGCCGCGCGGGTCGGGTGTCTCTGGGACGTGACGCACTATGAACGCGCCAGGACCCGCCGGGGGTTGGTCCTTGGGGTTCAGGACCCCGCGAAGATCGATGGGGCTAGTGGCCTGTTCACCCGGAAGGCCGTCCTGGCTGCCCTGGTCGCGGAGGTCTCGAGGAGTCGGCGCTACGACAATCCCCTCGCGATCCTGGTCATACGGGTATGGCCGACGGGAGAGGGGCAGGCCGGGCACTCGGATGACCGGGTCGATTCCGTCGTGGTTCGGATAGCCGGGTTTCTCAAGGAGCGCCTGCGCTGGGTGGACATCACGGGGTGCTGGAACCGCCACAATATTCTGGCCGTTCTCCCCGAGACCGGTCTGGAGTCCGCGCAGGGCTTCATGCACAAGCTCCGCGAAGAGATGTCCCGTCACGGTCTGATTGATGCCGCGGTCGAGATCAGCCTGGGAGTCACCGCTTGGCGCAGGGGCGACGACGCGATGAGCCTGGTCGATCGCGTCGCCAAGCACATGGCCGTGAACACCGATCCGGGGACCTACTGCGTTGCCGTTTGATCCGCCTGAGAGTTGGTGAAAAAACCTGCTGCACTCGCGACAGTTTGTTCACAAACTCTGAGCGCTGGCGATGATCTCGAAGTCGTGCGTGATCTCGGCGGTCTTTCCCAGCATGATCGAGGCCGAGCAGTATTTCTCCGCCGACAGGGTGATAGCCCGTTCGACGTGGTCCTTCGACAAACCCTCGCCGCTCAAAACGAAATGAATGTGGATCCGGGTGAAGACCTGCGGGGCCGAGGGGGCGCGTTCCGCCGTGAGATCGACCTGGCAACTCGTGACCCGAACACGGGCCTTCCTGAGGATATGCACGACGTCGAAGGCCGTACACCCGCCGAGACCGAGGAGCAGCATCTCCATGGGCCGCACCGCCAGGTTGCGACCGCCCGCTTCCGGGGGACCATCCATCACCACCGAATGGCCGCTCCCCGATTCTCCCAGGAACAGCGCATCGTCTATCCACCGAACCGTGCCATTCATTCGTGTTTCCGAGCGGTTGTCGGGCCGAAGCTTACCACAGCCCTGACCCCGCGGTGCCGGCGCGCGAAACCGACCCTGCCGATGTCACCGTCATGACGCTCACCTCCACAGCGAAGTCGGATAAGGACGATCTTATCGCCAGTCTCATGCCGCACTGCCGCCTCACCCGTTACGCGGCGAGGGCGCCCATCATTGCCCGCGGGCAGCCGTCCAACGATCTCTTGTACGTCGTGAGCGGGTCCGTCACCGTTCTGCTCGAAGACGAGCATGGCCGCGAGATCGTCCTCGGCTATCTCAACGAGGGCGAGTTCTTCGGCGAGATCGGTTTGTTGACCGACAGTCCCAACAGAACGGCCTTCGTGCGCGCACGTAGCCCCTGCCAGGTGGCGCATATCGCCTATGCGCGTCTGAAGAGCCTGCCCGTGATCTTCCCGGACGTCATCTTCCTCATCGCCTGTCAGCTCGCGTCGCGATTGTTGAAGACCAACCGCAGGTTGAGAGATTTAGCGTTCATGGACGTGTCAGGACGGCTCGCACGTACGCTGCTGGACCTGTGCAAGGAACCCGATGCCATGACGCATCCGGACGGCATGCAGATCCGCGTCACCCGGCAGGAGCTCGGGCGCATCGTCGGCTGCTCGCGCGAAGTCGTGGGCCGGGTCCTGAAGTCGCTCGCCGAGCAGGACCTGATCTTCGTCAAGGGCAAGACCATCGTCGTGTACGGCGCCCGCTAGCTCGAACGCTGCCCGCGCGCAGGTGGTCATGCGGGTGTCGCTTGACATCGATAACATCCTTTCCCACAATCCACCGCTCTTCGCACCGGTGGTTGCCCGTCCTGCGGTGCCCGGGTGCCTGGCTATGTAGCTCAGCCGGTTAGAGCGCGGCACTCATAATGCTGAGGTCGGTGGTTCGAGTCCACCCATAGCCACCATAAATCAATGGCTTAGCTACGCTCTTCCAGCACTCGATTTTCCTTGCGGGACTTTTGCGGGACTTAAGCCCGCGCCGAACCCCTCAAGAGCACCAATCCTTGGCTTTGTGCGGGCCGTTCGGACACCCGCTCTGCCGCGTCCAAGAGTTCCGTGATCTCGGGTGCCGAGTAATGCGTCGTGATGTCTCCATTCTTGTGTCCCAAGAGGACCTTGCGAGTCTCAAGGGATACTCCGACAGATCGAAGTCTGCGGCCAAACGTGTGTTTGAGGTCATGTACACGGACGCGCTGGAAACCCTTTGGGCACGCGCCACCAATCTCCCCCTCATAGACCTCAGAGGCCTCTCGCCGCGCCTGGCGCCACGCCTTGTTATACATCCTTGAAAGGCGTCTTCCGTCATACGGAAACACCCAGATGCGGTCCTTACCGCGTTGCGCACCAACCACAGATCGCGCAGTCCGGTTGAGGACGATCAGCCGATCCTCCTTGTTCTTGGTGTTCAGCCCTGGAATCACGAATACTGTTGTCCCGAGTTCGGGGACTCGTTCTTCCCAGTCCCAGCGCAGCCCACATACCTCTTGTTCGCGTGTCCCTGTGTTGACCTTGAACAGCGCCATCGTGGCAAGGTAGGCTGGCAAGCTACGAAACAAGAGCACCTGCTCGTCCCACGACAAGGGATACGGGGGCCGTCGGTCTTCCCAATCCTGCAGCTGAATCATAGGAGGCGTTTCCAACCACGTTAACCCAAGTTCGTCCCGCCACATCCGCGCAGCGAGATTGAGAATCCTTCGGACGACGGCCAACGTCCTTCTATGAGGGCCCCGTTGTCAAGCCCCGGCGCTAGATTATTTTGATCTTTACTTAGCTATTTTTATTCTCACATGCCGAGATTGTCTCCGCCGGAGTTGTTCACGCTTTGTCCACGGAC
>JALZID010000367.1 GCA_030860485.1 Pseudomonadota bacterium
GGATCGATCCGATCATCATCATTTCACCGTCCCTACAGCATCAATGACCGTTCGACCAACGATGGTCCCGCTCAGCACCTGCGCCGCCGCTGTACCGTTCAACCTTAGTCCGACAGGCTGCTAGAGCGCAAGCACCGCGGCATCCGTATCGAGATGGGCACGGGAGCTCAGATAGGTCTGGACCTGATTCCAGGCGCCATGAACGGGTTTGTCGTGAACCCATAGCGTCTGAAGTAGTCAGACACCCAGCCCTCCAAGCATCGACAAGTATTGAGGCAAATGCTTCTTCGCGGCGCTGAACGTCGATCCTTTGAAGACGGTCCCCAGGGGGCTGTCCGGTTGGCAGTACTTCTTACACAACCTCAGTATGGGCTCGTGCAACGGGCGTAAACCTGATAGTCGGCATCCGACGTATGCGACCCGGAGTACGTCTTCTCCATCGCTTCCAGCGCACGAGGCAATCGAACGATTCCCCAGTACAGCTCCGGATACTGCACCTGGATGGCAATGAGCCGCAAGACCGTCAGGTGGTCCAGCAGTTTCAACTGTGGGTGGTCGGCCAGCATGAAGGCTCGCACCACCGCGAAGATGTTGACGAGCCGCTTGATCTGTCGGCAGGGCCACGGCTTTGACGAGATCTCGCATAGATTGGTGCTGTTTGCCGGGCAACGCCGCGATGGACCCACGCGTTGAAGTCGACGAGCACGAACGAGTCGCTGTGTTGGACCCAGAAGCCGTTGATTTGCATCGCATAACGCTGCGGGGATGGCGGTAGCCGAAGCACTTGCGCACTACGGAGCCGCCAGGCCGTTGTCGTTCGAACGGCGCGGGCGAGACGGGGTGAGCTCGATGCGGAGCTTCTCCAGCAGGGCGGGCTACCCGGTGGTTGATGTACTCCAAGCCGGTGTCCGCGTGGAAGGCGCTGATCGTGAAGGGGAAGCCTTCTAGCATGGCCTTGATCACCGGCAGCAGGTAACGCCTCGGAGAGCCGCTCGCAAGTGGCCACGCCCTCCCACTGGGTCACGCAGTCCACGGCGTTGATGGGGTAGACCCTCTTCCCTAAAGCGCATGAGCCCCGCCTGGAGTGCGCCGTAGCGCCCCTCGTCGCCCCGGACGGGCTGGAGCGGACCTCCACCCGCCCCCTCCAGGAAGGCCCCTGAGCCGCTCCAGCGCATACAGTCGCGTCTCGTTCATGTCGACCAGGCACCCATGATCGACCCAACGGCTACCGTTCCCAACCTCGCTGGAAATACCCTTCCCCATGTCCAGACTCATACCCTGTTGGATAAAGACTGACCCTTGCAACGCCGCGCCCGGCGACGGACACTAAGCGATCGGGAGCCGGCCGGGCAATCGCTGCATCATGCCGTTTCGGTGCAGAGGAAAGTCCGGGCTCCACAGGGCAGGGTGCCAGGTAACGCCTGGGGGGTGTGAGCCCACGGAAAGTGCCACAGAAAACAAACCGCCAACCCCCGCTCACGCGGGGCGGCAAGGGTGAAAAGGTGCGGTAAGAGCGCACCGCGCCGGCCAACACCGGCGGCACGGTAAACCCCACCCGGAGCAAGACCAAATAGGGGGACGAGCCATCCCTTCCGAGGGTGGCGAAGCGCGGCCCGCGCGAGTCCCCGGGTAGGTCGCTAGAGGTGTGCGGCGACGTACATCCGAGATGAATGATTGCCCCGGGGCTCGAGAGGTACGCTTCTTGGGTCCCGGACAGAACCCGGCTTACAGGCCGGCTCCCCCTTCCCACCCGTGGCTCGTTGGAAAGTGCCGGTTCTCCTATCGGATTTTGATCCGCGCCCGGTCTCCTTGACAGGAGCCTGCGAGCTTCCTATAGTTCGGCGAAGTGGGGATTATTGGGGAGCAGTGGGTATTCTGCCCTGCCAGTGGGTATCCTGTGGGGGGCCATTGAGCGGAAAGTATGTTCCGGGACTTCGAGGGGAACACGCTTCTCAGCCTGGATGCCAAGGGCCGCATCGCGATCCCGAGCACCTATCGCGACGTGCTCGTGGCCGCGGGCGAAGCGTCCCTGGTGCTGACGGTGAGCCCCTACGATCCGTGCTTGTGGCTGTATCCGCAGAGCGAGTGGGCGGTGGCCAAGCTAAAGCTCCTGGAGCTGTCGGACTTCGACAAGCTGAGCCGACGCACCAAGCAGATGATGCGCGGGCATGCCGCGCCCTGCAACCCCGACGGGCAGGGCCGCATCCGCATCCCCGATCCCCTGCGCGAGTTCGCGGGGCTGGACCGGCAGATCACCTTCGTCGGTCAGGGCAATCGCTTCGAGATCTGGGATGGCGAGGCCTGGGTGACGGAGCGTAGCGAGTGGCAGCTTGAGGTGAGGTCCGGTGTGGGGACGGCGTCGGAGATGTTGAAGCAGCTGGCGTTCTAGCGGTGGTCGGTACCGGCACCGGCGAGCTCCACGCCCCGGTGCTGCTCGATGAGGTCATGGAGCACCTCGGGGTTCGGGAGGGCGGGGTCTATATCGATTGCACCTTCGGCCGTGGCGGCCACAGCCGTGCGATCCTGGCGCGCCTGGGGACCGCCGGGCGCTTGCTGGCGATCGATCGCGACCCCGAGGCCGCGGGGGCCGCGGCGGCGCTCAGCACCCGTGATGGGCGCGTCCTCGCCGAGCACGGCCGCTTCAGCACGTTGGGGGACATGGTGCAGAGACGAGGATGGGGGAGGAGGATCGATGGGGTCTTGTTCGACCTCGGGGTGTCCTCGCCCCAGTTGGACGACCCGGCGCGGGGCTTCAGCTTTTCCGGTGACGGGCCCCTGGATATGCGCATGGACCCGCGGTCCGGACACAGCGCGGCCGCATGGCTTTCGCGCGCCGGGGGGGACGAGATCGCGTCGGTGCTCTACACCTACGGCGAGGAACGACACGCCCGCCGGGTGGCGCGGGCCATCGTAGCGGCACGGGAGATCGCGCCCATCGACACCACGCGGCGCTTGGCCGAGGTCGTTGCGGCGGCGACGCCATGCAGCGCAGAGCGCCGGCACCCCGCCACTCGCGCCTTCCTGGCCCTGCGCCTCAAGGTCAATCAGGAGCTCGAAGAGCTGGCGGCGGCGCTCCCCCAGGCGCTCGAGGTCCTGGCCGCCGGCGGCCGGCTGCTCGTGGTCGCCTTCCATTCCCTCGAGGACCGCATCGTCAAGCGTTTCCTGCGCGACGAGGCGCGTCCCTCGCGACCACCGCGTCAATTCCCGGTCCCGGCCCAGGAGCCGCCGGCGCGCCTGCGTCTCATCGCCGGCCCCATCCGGCCACCGGCCGCCGAGGTGGCGAGGAATCCCCGCTGCCGCAGCGCCGTCTTGCGGGTCGCGGAGCGCCTGCGATGACGACCTCGATGGATCTCGAGACCGGCTGGATCACGGCGCGCGGGTTCCTGGGCCTGTGCCTGGCGGCGGCCGTTTTCGCATCGGCCCTCTGCATGGTGAGCGTGCGTCATGAGGGTCGCAAGGCTTCTGTCGAGCTGGCGCGCCTGGAGCAGGAGCGGGACAGCCTGCAGGATGATTGGGGCCGCTTGCAGCTCGAGCAGGCGACGGCCCGTACGCAGGCGCAGGTCGAGGCCCTGGCCCATCGCGAGCTTTCCATGACCGTACCGAGCCCCGACGACGTCGTCGTCCTGGTGTCGCCATGAGGGCGCGGGGGAAATGGGGTCTGAGCCCGCGCGGGAACGTCATGATCGGGTTGTTTTTGTCCGCGGCCGCGCTGCTTTCGGCACGGGCGCTTTATCTGCAGTGGGTGGAAACGGAGGTCCTTCAGCACCGCGGTGCGCGGCTCCATCTGCGCGTGGTGGCGCTGCCGGCCCATCGCGGCATGATCACCGACCGGCGCGGGGAGCCGCTCGCGATCAGCACCCCGATCGATACGGCGGGGGCCGCGCCCGGCGAGCTCCTGCAGGCGGAAACGCGCCTTCCGGAGGTGGCCCAAGTGCTCGACATTGGTACCGAACGGTTGTTGGCCGTGTTGAGGCGCCGGCAGGATCAGAAGTTCGTATTTCTCAAACGTCATCTCCTGCCCAGCGTCTCGGAGCGGCTCAGCGCGCTGGCCGTACCGGGCGTCGTACTGCGCCGGGAGTACCATCGTTACTACCCGGCATCCGAGAGCACGGCCCACCTGATCGGTTTCACCGACATCGACGACATCGGTCAGGAAGGGTTGGAGCGGGCCTTCGACGACACGCTCCGCGGGACACCGGGCCGGAAGCGGGTGATCAAGGATAATCGCGGGCGCGTGGTCGAAAATATCGAGGTGATCGCGAGCGGGAGGCCCGGTCGGGACCTCGCGCTCAGCATCGACAAGCGCGTCCAGCATGTCGCCTACCGGGAGCTCAAGTCCGCCGTCCACAGATACCGGGCGCGCGCCGGCTCGGTGGTAGTTATGGATGCGGGGACCGGAGAGGTCCTGGCGGCCGTGAACCGTCCCTCCTACAACCCCAATGACCGCCGCCAGATCACGGGTGACTACTATCGCAATCGGGCCTTTACCGATATCTTCGAACCCGGTTCGACGCTCAAGCCCTTCACCATCGCCGCGGCCCTGGAGGCCGGGGCTTGCCTGCCCTCGACCGTGATCGATACCCGGCCGGGCTACCTGCGCGTCGGACGCCACACCATCCGCGACATCCACAACTACGGGCTCCTGGACGTGAGCGGGGTCATCGAAAATTCCAGCACTGTGGGCACCGCCAAGATCGCCTTGTCCCTGGGCCCCGAGGTCCTGTGGAAGTCCCTGGTACGTCTCCGCTTCGGCCGAAGCCCCGACAGCGGCTTCCCCGGCGAGGCCCAGGGATCCCTCCCCCATCACCGTCACTGGCGCGAGATCGATCACGCCACCATGGCCTTCGGCTACGGCCTGTCGGTGAGTGCCGTGCAACTCGCCAGTGCCTACACGGCGCTCGCCAATGGCGGCATGCTGATGCCCGCCGGGATCGTGCGTCTCGATGCCCCGCCGGCCGGCACCCGCGTCATCTCACGCACCGTCGCCGACCAGATCTGGCGCATGCTGGAGGGGGTGGTCACCGGCGGCACCGGGACGCGCGCGCAGGTCCCGGGCTACCGGGTCGCCGGGAAGACCGGTACCGTACACAAGACCAGCCCCGGAGGCGGCTACGCCAAGGACCGCTATCTGGCTTTGTTCGCCGGCATGATCCCGGCGAGCCGCCCGCGCCTCGTGACCGTGGTGGTGATCGATGAGCCCAGGACCGGGGTGCACTTCGGCGGGGAGGTGGCGGCGCCGGTGTTCTCCAGCATCATGAGCGAGGCCGTGCGTCTGCTCGACATCACCCCGGACGATCTGCGTCCGGGCAACCCGGCGCCGGCGGCCGGGGTACGCCCGGTGCGCCTCGACAGCAGGGGGACCCTGTGACCGCGCCTCTGCCGGACGTGATGCGAGCACCGCAGAGCGCGGCGCTGGGCTACCTCTTGGCTGGGATGGGCGCCGTGGGCCCGTTCCCGGATCGTCCGTTTCCGGACCGCCGGCTTCGAGATCGCCGCCTGGTAGATCGCTTCCCGGTAGATCGGATGATCCGCGGCCTGTCCCTGGACAGCCGCGGGACCCGTCCGGGCGATCTGTTCCTGGCACTGCCCGGGGTGCGCTGCCACGGCGGCGACCACGTCGCCGAGGCGCTCAGAGCCGGGGCGGTCGCGGTCGCGATCGATGCTGAGTATCCCCCGCCTATCGATCAGGGGCCCATCGATCAGGGCTCCCTGGACCGGCAACCGGCCGTGCCGGTCTATCGGATCCATCATCTTCGCGCCCGCGCCGGGGTCATCGCCGCGCGCTTCTTCGGGCAGCCTTCCAGACAGATGCGGGTCATTGGCGTTACCGGCACCAACGGCAAGACCTCCGTGACTCATTACCTCGCCGAGGCCCTGAACGGCTCGCCGCGCGCCGCGCCCTGCGGCCTCATCGGCACCCTGGGTCACGGGATGTGGGGCGAGCTACGGCGCGCCGACACCACCACCCCCGATGCCGTCACCACCCAGCGCCTGCTCGCCGAGATGCACGCGCGCGGGGCACAGAGCGTGGCCATGGAGGTGTCCTCCCACGGTCTGGACCAGGGACGGGTCGCGGGCGTGGACTTCGATGTCGCGGTGTTCACCAACCTGTCGCGCGACCACCTGGACTACCACGGTAGCATGCAGAGCTACGGCGAGGCCAAGCGGCGTCTGTTCCGGGACGCGGCGCTCAAGGCCGCCGCGGTGAACCTCGACGACCCCTACGGGCGCGACATCGTGGGCGCCCTCTCGGGCTCCGCCCAGGTGTTTGGTTATACCCTGGCCGAGCGCGAGTGCCGCGGCCTGCCCGACGCCTGTGTGTGCGGCCGGCGGCTCGAGGCCGGCGATGGCGGCCTATGCATCGAGGTGGTCTCGGTGTGGGGCAGGGGGCGCATCGAGAGCCCCCTCTTGGGCGAGTTCAATGCCTATAACCTGCTCGCGACCGTGGCCGCGCTCCTGGCGCTCGGGGAGCCCTTCGCAGAGATCCTGGAGCGGTTGTCGCGGGTGCGTGCCGCGCCGGGGCGGCTGGAGGTGTTTCGCGGTTCCGACGGCGGTCCAGTCGCGGTAGTCGATTATGCCCACACCCCGGATGGGCTCGAAAAGGCCCTGCGCGCCATCCGGGGACTGCCCGCCATCCGGGGATTGAAAGCCGGACAGGTGTTGTGCGTGTTCGGCTGCGGTGGCGACCGCGACGCCGGCAAGCGGCCCATGATGGGGGCGATCGCGGAGTCGCTTGCCGATCGCGTGCTCGTCACCAGCGACAACCCGCGCGGCGAGGCGCCGTCCGCCATCATCCACCAGATCCTCGCGGGGATGCGCGCCCCGAGACGCGCCGCCGTGGAGCCCGATCGCGAGACGGCCATCACCCGGGCCTTCGCCGAGGCACGGCCGGGCGATGTGATCCTGGTGGCCGGCAAGGGCCACGAGGACTATCAGGAGATCGCCGGGCAGCGGCGGCCGTTCAGCGACCGGGACGTCGTGCGGCGCATGGTGGCCGCGAGGGCCGGGGGTGACAGGCCGTGATCCGCGGGCGTCTGTCGGACCTCGCCGGCCCGCTGTCGGGGCGCATAACGGGCCCCGATGTGGCCTTCATGGGCTGTGGCACGGACAGCCGCGCCCTCGGCGCCGGCGAGCTGTTCCTGGCCTTGAGCGGGCCGCATCATGACGGCCACGAGTTCGTGGCCGAGGCCCGAAAACGTGGCGCGGCCGCGGCCGTCGTGGAGCGGCCAATCGCGGCCTCCCTCCCGCTCCTCGTGGTGCCCGACACCCTGGCGGCGCTGGGTTCGCTCGCGGCGCTGTGGCGGGCGCGCTTTCCGATCCCCTTGGTCGCGGTCAC
This sequence comes from Pseudomonadota bacterium, assembly GCA_030860485.1. Classification (NCBI taxonomy): domain Bacteria; kingdom Pseudomonadati; phylum Pseudomonadota; species Pseudomonadota bacterium. The sequence continues at coordinate 7,337 of JALZID010000367.1, forward strand.
GGGCAGCAACGGCAAGACCACGGTCAAGGAGATGCTTCTGTCGATCCTGTCCCGGAACGGGGCCACGGCCGCGACGCGCGGCAATCTGAACAACGAGATCGGTGTGCCCCTCTGCCTCTTCGCCCTCGACGACACGCACCGCTACGCGGTCGTCGAGATGGGCGCCAACCACCCCGGCGAGATCGCCCGCCTGTGCGGCATCGCAGAGCCGACGGTGGCCGTGGTGACCTGCTGCGCCCCGGCTCACCTCGAAGGTTTCGGGTCCGTGGAGGGGGTGGCGCGCGCCAAGGGCGAGATCTTCGCGAGCCTCGGCGCCGACGGCGTGGTCGTGATCAACCAGGACGACGACTTTTCCCCCTTGTGGCATACGCTCGCTGGCGAGCGGCGTCGGATCGGTTTCGGCCTCCGTCCCGGCGCCGAGGTCACGGCGCGGCTGGCGCCGAACGGCGAAGGGCTCTCCGGCAGCCGATTCCTGCTGGAGACGCCGAGGGGGACGGCGGCCGTACACCTGCCGCTACTCGGGACGCACAACGTGCTGAACGCCTGTGCTGCCGCGGCCTGTGCAGAGGCCCTGGGGGTCTCGATCGAGCACACGGTCGGCGGGCTCGAATCGGTGCAGGCGGTGCGCGGGCGACTCACGGCCTATGATGGGCCGTCCGGGGTGCGCGTCTTCGACGACAGCTATAACGCCAATCCCGGCTCGCTCCGGGCCGCCCTGGAGGTCCTCGCGCATTGCCGCGGGGAACGTTGGCTGGTGCTCGGCGACATGGGTGAGCTGGGGGCCGAGTCCCCGAAGCTCCACCGGGACGCCGGCCACCTGGCCAAGGCGCTTGGCATCGAGCGGCTGTACGGGCTCGGCGATCTGTGCCGGGAGAGCGTGGCCGGGTTCGGCCCGGGGGCGCGCCACTTCCCCGACATCGAATCGCTGCTCACCGCCCTCAGCGGCGAGTTGCACGCTGGTGTCAATCTGCTCGTCAAGGGCTCGCGCGCCATGCGCATGGAGCGTGTGGTCGGCGATCTACGGCACCCATGCTGACAAGGCATTAGCACCGATGCTGCTCTTCCTGACCGAGTATCTCATGCGCTACGAGAGTGGTTTTCGCGTCTTCAGGTACCTCACGTTGCGGACCATCCTCGGGGTGCTCACGGCGCTCGCGATCGCGCTTCTGGTGGGGCCTTTCATGATCCGGCGCCTGTCCCACCATCAGATGGCCCAGAGCATCCGCGACGACGGGCCGCAGACCCACCTCGCCAAGGCCGGCACGCCCACCATGGGCGGGCTCTTGATCCTGGTGTCCATCGCCGCCGCCACGCTGCTCTGGTCCGACCTCGGCAACCGCTTTATCTGGGTGGCGCTCGGCGTGACCTTGTCCTTCGGGGCCCTCGGCTGGGTGGATGACCACCGCAAGGTCATCCACCGCGACCCCAACGGTCTCGGCGCCCGCTACAAGTTCCTCTGGCAGACGCTGTTCGGCCTGTGCGCGGCGGGGTTCCTGTATGCCACCGCCGGGACCCCGATCGAGACGCAATTAATCCTGCCCTTCGTCAAGGCCGTGGCGATCGACCTCGGGTGGTTCTTCATCGTGCTGTGCTGGTTCTTCATCGTCGGCATGAGCAACGCCGTGAACCTGACCGACGGGCTCGACGGGCTCGCCATCCTGCCGACCGTGATGGTCGCCGGCGCCTTAGGGATATTCGCGTACGTGGCCGGCAACGTGAAGATCTCGGCCTACCTCGGCGTGCCCTATGTGGCCGGCGTCGGGGAGATCAGCATCTTTTGCGGGGCCATAACCGGCGCGGGCCTGGGGTTTCTGTGGTTCAACACCTATCCGGCCCAGGTGTTCATGGGTGACATCGGCGCCCTAGCCCTGGGGGCGGCGCTCGGGGTGGTCGCGATCATGGTGCGCCAGGAGGTGGTGCTCGCCATCATGGGAGGGCTTTTCGTGATGGAGACCGTGTCGGTGATCCTGCAGGTGGCGTCCTTCAAGCTCACCGGGCGCCGCATCTTCAACATGGCGCCCCTGCACCATCACTACGAGCTGAAGGGCTGGCCGGAACCCCGGGTGTCCGTGCGCTTCTGGATCATCACCGTGGTGCTCGTGCTCATCGGCCTCTCGAGCCTCAAGATCCGCTGATGCCGGCAACCGCCTCTCCCGGCACCGTGATCGTCGGCCTTGGCGCGACCGGGCTGTCCGCTGCCCGCTTCCTTGCGCGTCACGGGGAGGCCTTCGCGGTCACCGACAGCCGCCCCCGCCCACCGGGGCTCGCGGACTTCGACCGGGAGTTCCCCGAGGCCCCGCGGGCGCTGGGCCACTTCGACCGAGCCCTGTGCCTGGAGGCCAGCCGCTTGATCGTGAGCCCCGGTGTGGCGCTCTGGGAGCCGGTGTTGTTGGAGGCCCGGGCGCAAGGGGTCGAGGTCGTGGGCGACATCGAGGTCTTCGCCCGTCATGCCCGGGCGCCGGTGGTAGCGGTGACGGGCACCAACGGCAAGAGCACCGTGACGAGCCTCGTCAGAGAGATGGCGCGGACGGCGGGAGTGGCGGTGCGGGCCGGCGGCAACCTGGGCCCGCCGGCGCTCGACCTTCTGGACGATCGCGAGCCCGACCTCTACGTGCTGGAGCTTTCGAGCTTCCAGCTCGAGACCACGGCATCCCTCAAGCCCACCGCGGCCGCGGTGCTCAACATCACGCCCGACCATAGGGACCGTTACGCGACCCTCGATGCCTACGCAAAGGCCAAACGCCGCGTGTACCGGGGGGCCGGGACCCGGGTGATCAACCGCGACGACCCGCTGGTCGCGGCCATGGCCGAGCCCGATGGACCCGTCGTGGGTTTCACCGTGCGGGCGCCGGAACCGCGGTGCTTCGGGTTGATCCCAGAGGAGGGTGGGGCTTGGCTCGCCTATGAGGACGAGCGGCTCATGCCGGTGGCCGATCTCCCGATCCCGGGCCGGCACAACGTCGCCAATGCCTTGGCGGCGCTCGCCCTGGGCACGGCGGTGGGGCTGCCTATAAAGGCGATGCAGAGCGCGCTCCGACGTTTCCACGGCCTCCCGCACCGCTGCCAATGGGTCGGGCGTGCGAGCGGGGTCGATTGGTACAACGATTCCAAAGGTACCAACGTCGGCGCCACCTGCGCCGCGCTCCAGGGCCTCTGCGCGGAACGTCCTGTGGTCCTCTTGGCCGGCGGTGACGGCAAGGGCGCGGACTTCACGCCCCTGGCCTCGGCCTGCCAATCAGCGGAAACGGGCCGGGTGCGCGCCGTGGTGACCCTGGGGCGCGACGGGCCCCTGATCGCAAAGGCGCTACAGGGCGTCGTGCCAGTGGCGCGCGCGAGTGACCTGACGGATGCGGTATCCCGGGCCGCGGACCTGGCGCGGTCCGGCGATGCCGTGCTCTTGTCCCCGGCCTGCGCCAGCTTCGATATGTTCCGCGACTACGTCGAGCGCGGCGAGCGTTTCGTCGCCGCGGTCCGCGAGCGGGTGTCGCCGTGATCCCGACCTTAGCGGCGAGCCCGGGGGTGTCCGTCGGGCGTGGCAAGGACCCCTGCGACGTACTCCTCCTCGTGGCCTTCGCGGGGCTCGTGATCCTCGGGCTCTTGATGGTGGCCTCGGCCTCGGTCACGGCTGCCGAGAAGGAGGGCTATGGGCCTTTCTATTTCCTATGGCGCCAGACCCTGTCGGTCGGTCTGGGTCTCGGCGTCGCCTATGCCGGTCTTCGGACCCCGACTCGGATCTTGCGCAAGCTCAGCACCTGCGCACTGTTCCTCGCCATCGCGCTGCTCGCGGCGGTGCTCGTCCCGGGCCTCGGGGTCGAGAGCCACGGCGCCATGCGATGGCTGCGCGTCGGCCCGGTGTCCTTCCAGCCCTCCGAGTTAGCCAAGGTCCTGGCCATCCTGTACCTCGCCGGTTTCATCGATCGCCACCCCGATTCGGTACGGGCCACCACCTCCGGCCTCCTGCGGCCGATCGCCGTCTTGACGATCGTTTGGGTGCTCCTGTACGTCGAGCCCGACAACGGCGCCATGGTGGTGCTGATCGCCACGACCTTGGGGATGCTGTTCCTAAGCGGGGTCTCGATGGCCCGTTTTCTGGCAGTGGGGGTCGTGGCCTGCGCGGCCCTCGCGGTGCTCACGGTCATGAGGCCCCATAGCATGGCCCGCATCATCAACTTCATGGACCCCTCGGCCAACCCCTTGAGCGGTGGCTTCCAGCTCACCCAGGCGCTCATCGCCTTCGGGCGCGGGGAGTGGTTCGGCGTTGGCCTGGGCGGCAGCGTCCAGAAGCTCTTCTACCTGCCGGAGGCGCACACCGATTTCATCTTCGCGGTCATCGCCGAGGAGCTCGGGCTCCTGGGCACGCTCCTGTGCATCGCTACCTATACCGTCATCGTGTGGCGGGCGTTCGTCATCGGCGTCACGGCGGAACGCGCCGGACAGCGCTTTTCCGCCTATCTCGCCTATGGCCTCGGCCTGCTCATCGGGCTGCAGGGGTTCATTCACATGGGCGTCAACATGGGGGCGCTGCCGACGAAGGGTCTGACCCTACCGCTCGTGAGCTACGGCGGCAACAGCATGATCGCGACCTCTGCGGCCTTCGGTCTCCTGTTCCGCATCGACCGCGAGATGCGCTTCCCGGCGCGGTTCGGGGCCCGGACCCGAGGCCGTTATGGCCCATAACGCGATGCAGGCTAACGCGGCCAACCAAGGAAATAAGTGGGCGCTCATGCTCATGGCCGGGGGCACCGGCGGGCACGTGTTCCCGGCGCTCGCGGTGGCCGAGCACCTGCGTGCCTCGGGGGTGCCGCTCACCTGGCTCGGGACCGGCCGCGGGCTCGAGGCGACGCTCGTGCCACGTGCGGGCTACCCGTTCTCGGCTGTGAGCGCGCGAGGCCTGCGCCGCACCGGTTTGCTCAAGCAGCTCGCCGCGCCGCTGTGGCTCGTGCTCGCGCTCATCGAATGCCTGTGGCTCCTGCGGCGCCAGAAGCCGGGCGCGGTGCTGGGCATGGGCGGCTACGCGAGCGGCCCCGGCGGTCTCGCGGCGTGGCTCATGCGCATCCCGCTCTTGATCCACGAGCAGAACGCGGTGCCCGGCGTGACCAATCGCCTCTTGGCGGCGTTCGCGACGCGGGTCATGGAGTCCTTTCCCGACAGCTTCCCGGCGCGCCGCAGCGCGCTCTGCACCGGCAACCCGGTGCGTGCCGAGGTCGCGGCCCTGGTGTCGTCTCCGGCACGAGGGCGCGGGCCGGGCGGGGCGCTGCGGTTGCTCGTGGTCGGCGGCAGCCAGGGGGCCTCGGCCCTGAACCGGGTGTTGCCCGAGGCGCTGGCGCGGATGCCCGGGCACGCGATCGAGGTCTGGCACCAGGTGGGCCGTCTGGACGGGGGCGAGACCGGGAAGCGGTACGCGGCGCTCGGGATCGAGGCTAGAGTCGAGCCCTTCATTGAGGACGTCGCCGCGGCCTATACCTGGGCCGGGCTAGTCCTATGCCGCGCCGGTGCCTCCACTGTATTCGAGCTGTGCGCCGCCGGGGCACCGGCCATCCTGGTCCCCTATCCGTACGCCGTGGACGACCATCAGACGGCCAACGCCCGTTATCTCGTCGAGCGCGGCGCGGCGATCCTCCTGCCGCAAGGGGACCTGGATGAGGCGGCGCTCGCCGCGCTCCTTGGCGCGCTCCGTGACAACCCCACGCGCCTGGCTGAAATGGCGGCGCGGGCCCGGCGCCTGGCCTGCCCCGAGGCCACGGCAAGAGTCGCGGCACAATGCCTGGAGGTCCTGCATGCGCACGTTTGAAGGCCACCCCATGGGGAGAGTCCGGCGCATCCATTTCATCGGGATCGGGGGCGCGGGGATGAGCGGGATCGCGGAGGTCCTGCACAACCTCGGCTATGAGGTGACGGGGTCGGATCTGCACCACGGAGCGGGCACCGAACGCCTGGAGCGGCTCGGGATCCCGGTGGCCCTCGGGCACGACAGTGAAGCGGTCTCGGGCAGCGATGTGGTGGTGGTGTCGAGCGCGGTCCCCGAAGACAACCCCGAGCTAGTCGCCGCCCGCCGGCGGCGCATCCCGGTGGTACGGCGCGCCGAGATGCTGGCCGAGTTGATGCGCTTCCGCCACGGCATCGCGGTGGCAGGCACCCACGGCAAAACCTCGACGACGAGCCTCATCGCCAGCCTTCTGGCCGAGGGCGGACTCGACCCGACCTTCGTGATCGGCGGGCGGCTGACCAGCGCCGGGAGCCATGCGCGGCTGGGGGCGGGGCGTTATCTGGTCGCCGAGGCCGACGAGAGCGATGCCTCGTTCCTGTACCTCCACCCCATGATCGCGGTCGTCACCAACATCGACGCCGATCACATGGGCACCTACGGCGGGGACTTCGATCGGCTAAAGCGTGCCTTCGTCGATTTCCTGCACCACCTGCCCTTCTACGGGTTAGCGGTGGTATGCACCGACGACCCGGTGGTGCGCGAGCTCCTGCCCGAGATGGCGCGCCCGGTGTTGACCTACGGGATCGATACGCCCGCCGACCTCATCGCCACAGACCTCCTGGTCCACGAGGGCGCCACGGCCTTCCGGGTGTGCGCGGAGGGCTGGCCGGACCTCGATCTGACGCTCAACCTCCCCGGCAAACACCAGGTCTTGAACGCGCTCGCGGCCGTGGCCGTGGCGCGGGTGCTGGACGTGCCCGACGAGGCCATTCACCGCGCGCTGCTGCGCTTCGAGGGAGTCGCGCGGCGCTCGCAGGTCCTGGGCGATCTCGCGATCGGTGGCGCCCGGATGCTGCTCATCGACGACTACGCGCACCACCCGCGCGAGATCGCGGCGACCTTGGAAGCGATCCGTAGCGGGTGGCCGGGCCGGCGCTTGGTGGTGTGCTTCCAGCCGCACCGCCACACCCGCACCCATGACCTCTTCGAGGACTTCACACGGGTCCTGTCCCTGCCCGACGCCCTGGTCCTGTTCGACACCTACGCGGCCGGCGAGGCGCCTATCCCCGGATCGGACACCGCGAGCCTGTGTCATGCGATCGGCGCACAGGGCAGGGTCGATCCCCTGCATCTGGGCGTCCCGAGCGAGCTGTTACCGGTCCTGCCCGGGCTTGTCCGCGACGGCGACATCGTGCTCACGCTCGGGGCCGGCAGCATCGGCGCGCTCGCCCCCCTCTTGCTGCGCGAGCTCGGCACCGAGCGGCGGTGTGCGGTCGGATGCTGACGGTCCGTACGTCATCGAGGGAGGCTCTGGCGGGCACGAGTGTCGCCGGGATGCGCGGCGAGCTCCGCCTCGACGAGCCCATGGCGCGCCATACCTCGTGGCGTGCCGGCGGTCGTGCACAGCGCTTCTTCGTCCCGGCCGACGCCGAGGACCTCCGGTGTTTCCTCCGCGGCACATCGAGTGAGGAGCCGCTTTTGTGGGTGGGGCTCGGGAGCAACCTCCTGGTGCGCGACGGGGGGCTCACGGGCACGGTGATCAGCACGGCGCGCTTGAACGCCTGTCGCTTCATCGCCGAACGGGCCATCACCGAACGGGTCATCGTCGCAGAGGCCGGCGCCCCGTGCGCACGCATCGCCAGATTGGCCGCGCAGCTCGGTATCACCGGCGCGGAGTTCCTGGCCGGGATCCCCGGCACCCTGGGCGGGGCGCTCTGCATGAACGCCGGGGCCTTCGGCGGGGAGACCTGGAGACTGGTCGAATCGGTCGAGACCATCGACCGGCAGGGCGAGCGCCGCCGCCGCGCGCGCCCGGACTTCGAGGTCGGCTATCGGGAGGTACGCGGGCCGGCGGACGAGTGGTACCTGGCCGCGCAGCTCGTGCTCGCGCCCGATCCCGAGGGCGGCGGGCTCGATCGCATCAAGGCGCTGCTGGGCCGGCGCGCCGGGATCCAACCCATGGGTCAGCCGAGCTGCGGATCTGTGTTCCAGAACCCCCCCGGCGACCATGCCGCGCGGTTGATAGACGCCGCCGGGCTCAAGGGTTTCTCCATCGGCAATGCCGTCGTGTCCGAAAAGCACGCCAATTTCATCGTCAACCGCGGCGGGGCGACGGCCACCGACATCGAGGCCCTCATCGAGCACGTGCAGCGCACGGTGGCCGAGCGCCACGGCCTGCGGCTGAAACCGGAGGTGCGGATCGTGGGCGAGGCCCCAGGGCGTGAGTAACGGGAAGAGTCACTTCGGCAAGGTCGCGGTCCTCTTGGGCGGGCGCTCCGCGGAGCGGGCTATCTCCCTCGAGAGCGGCGGGGCGGTACTGCGGGCGCTCCTGCGCCAGCGGATCGACGCCGAGGGATTGGAGCCCGACGCCGAGGGCCTCGGACGCCTCGCCGCCGGCGAGTTCGACCGCGTGTTCATAGCGCTGCACGGCCGGGGCGGGGAGGATGGCAGCATCCAGGGGGCGCTCGAGACCCTGGGGGTGCCTTACACGGGTAGCGGGGTGCTGGCCTCGGCCGTGGCCATGGACAAGCGCCTGGCCAAATATGTGTGGCTCGGTGCGGGGCTGCCGACGCCGCCGTTCATCGAGTTGGACTCCGGTTTCGACCCGGATCGGGTGGTCGAGTCGCTGGGCCTGCCCCTCATGGTCAAGCCGGCCCGCGAGGGCTCGAGCCTCGGCGCCTCCCAGGTGCTCGAGACCACCGGGCTCGGGCCGGCCTACACGCTCGCCGCCTCGTTCGATGAAAGGGTCATTGCCGAGCACTGGATCACGGGGGCCGAGTACACGGTCGGGGTGCTGGGCGAAGAGGCCCTGCCGCTCATCCGGCTCGAGACCGCGCGCCTGTTCTACGACTATGAGGCCAAGTATCACGACGATCGCACCCGCTACCTCTGCCCCGCGGGGCTGTCCGAGGCCACCGAGCGGGAACTACAGACGCTCGCGCTACGGGCCTTCCGAGCCCTCGACGGCCGCGGCTGGGGGCGCGTGGACTTCCTGGTCGATGGGGAGGGGCGGCCGTGGCTCATCGAGGTCAACACCGTACCGGGGATGACCGGCCACAGCCTCGTTCCCATGGCCGCCAAGGCAGCGGGGCTATCGTTCGAGACGCTGGTGGTGCGCATCCTGGAGACCGCGGGGGTTGGGACGGCGTGTGGCGGGAGGGGTTCATGAGGCGGCCGCCGCGCAACCGTCCCTTGCGCAATCGATTGATCCGCACCGAGCCACGGGAGCGCCCGCCGTGGGGGTTGTGGCTGGTCGCGACCTTCGTGGTGGCAGATCTCTGCGTGCTTCTCGGCTTTGCCGGGGCACGGCTCTCCGATCCGAAGACCCTGCCCATCCGCGAGGTGTTCATCGAAGGGGAGTTCCGCCAAGTCAAGCCCCCGGATCTGGAGGCCCTGGTGGCGCGCCAGGTACACGGCGGTTTCTTCACCGTACAGGTAGCCGAGGTGCAGCACGGCCTGCATCGCGATCCGTGGATCAAGGCGGCCTCGGTCAGCCGCGAGTGGCCCGATGGCCTGCGCGTGACGGTCTACGAAGAGCGCGCGGTCGCGCGTTTCGGCGAGCGCGGCCTGCTCAACTCAGAGGGCGTCTTGTTCAGCCCGCCGGCGGCGAGCTATCCGGCCGGTCTGCCGCTGCTCGATGGGCCGGAAGGGACGGAGATGCGGGTACTCATGCGCTACAAACGCCTCGCAGAGCTGCTCGCTCCCGCCGGACTCGCGGCCCAGGGCCTCGCACAGGACGCCCGCGGTTCATGGCGTTTTGTGCTGAGGGACGGCCCGCTGGTCTTGATCGGACGCGAGGACTTCGAGCCGCGCGTCAAGCGCTTCGTCGCGCATTACCGGCGTATCGCGCAATCGAGCCGGGGCGTGGTGGCACGGGTCGATCTGCGGCACACCAACGGGATCGCGGTGAGCTTCAGGTCCGAGTCCGTGCCGGCCGCACACCGACCGCCCCCGTCTTCCTCACTCCGAGGGATGGCCGGTGAAAAGGTCTGACAAGGACCTGGTCGTGGGACTCGACATCGGCACGTCCAAGGTGGTCGCGATCGTCGGGGAGTCCACCGGCAATGGCGCCATCGAGGTGATCGGGGTCGGGTCGAATCCGTCGCGCGGCCTCCGAAAGGGCGTCGTGGTCAACATCGAGTCCACGGTGCAGTCCATACAGCGGGCCATCGAAGAGGCCGAGCTCATGGCCGGCTGCGAGATCCGATCGGTCTATGCCGGGATCGCCGGCAGCCATATCCGCAGCTTCAATTCGCACGGGATCGTCGCGATCCGCGACAGCGAGGTCACCGACAGTGACGTCGATCGCGTCATCGACGCCGCGCGCGCGGTGGCGATCCCGGCCGATCAGAAGGTCCTGCACGTCCTCCCGCAGGAGTTCATCATCGACAAGCAGGAGGGGATCCGGGAGCCGGTGGGGATGTCCGGGGTGCGGCTGGAGGCCAAGGTCCATCTCGTCTCCGGGGCCGTGAGCGCCGCCCAGAACATCGTGAAATGCGTGCGCCGCTGCGGGCTCGAGGTGGACGACATGATCCTGCAGCAACTCGCCTCCAGCGAGGCGGTCCTGACCGACGACGAAAAGGAGCTGGGGGTGTGCCTGGCCGACATCGGCGGCGGGACCACCGACATCGCGGTCTTCATCGACGGCGCCGTTCACCATACCGCGGTGATCCCGATCGCGGGCGATCAGGTGACCAACGACATCGCCGTGGCCTTGCGCACCCCGACGCACAACGCCGAGGAGATCAAGATCAAATACGCCTGCGCCCTGACCCAGCTCGCGAGCCCGGAGGAGACGATCGAGGTCCCTAGCGTAGGCGACCGGCGCCCGCGCAGGCTCATGCGCCAGACCCTCTCGGAGGTCGTCGAGCCGCGCTACGAGGAGCTTTTCAACTTGATCCAGGCCGAGCTCAAGCGCAGCGGCTTCGAGGAGATGATGGCCGCCGGTGTGGTCCTGACCGGGGGCAGCGCCAAGATCGAGGGGGCGGTCGAGCTGGCCGAGGAGGTCTTCCACCGCCAGGTGCGGCTCGGCCTACCCCAAGGGGTGAACGGGCTCGTCGATGTGGTCAAGAATCCGGTGTTCTCGACAGGGGTCGGATTATTGATGCTCGGTTGCGAGAACGAGCAACGTGGGCACAGGCCCCTGCGCCACAACGGCGGGGTCTGGGAACGCATGAAGGGCTGGTTTCAGGGCAATTTCTAGATTCTCACGCAGCCAATGTTTATACAGACCGATTTCAACAGATCTGGAAGTCCCTTCTCCCTCAGGGAGAAGGTTAGGATTGAGGGAAATCAAATCGAGCACTTTCGTCGATGATTTTGATCCCCTCACCCCAACCCTCTGCCGGAGGGAGAGGGAGAAAAGACAGCGCCTCTCCCGGTCGGAGAGGGAGAAAAGACGAGGCTTGTCCCGGAAGGACAGGAACCTTGACGATTACCCCAAACTTCAAATAGGTTTGGTTAGTCTTGAGGCCATGAGCTGGTGATTGACGAATCAAATCGAGGAGGATGAACCATGTTCGAGTTGATAGAGTCTTGTAATCAAAACGCCGTGATCAAGGTCGTCGGGATCGGGGGCGGCGGCAGCAACGCCATTCAACACATGTTGAGCGGCAACATCGAAGGCGTGGAGTTCATCTGCGCCAACACCGATACACAGGCCCTCAAAAAGTGCTCGGCACGCACCATGATCCAATTCGGGGCCAACGTCACCAAGGGGCTAGGGGCCGGGGCCGATCCGGAAAAGGGCCGGCAGGCGGCGCTCGAAGACCGCGACCGCTTCATGGATGTCCTGGAGGGTTCGGACATGGTCTTCATCACCGCCGGTATGGGCGGCGGCACCGGCACCGGCGCGGCCCCCATCGCGGCGCAGGTCGCCAAGGAGATGGGGATCCTGACGGTCGCCGTGGTCACCCGCCCGTTCGGCTTCGAGGGGAAGAAACGCGGCGAGATCGCCGGCGAAGGTATCCGGCAGTTGAGCCAGTACGTCGATTCGCTCATCACCATCCCGAACGAGAAGCTCATCGCCGTCTACGGTCGCGACGTCAGCGTCCTGGAGGCCTTCAAGCGCGCCAACGACGTGTTGTTAGGGGCGGTGCAGGGGATCGCCGATCTGATCACGCGGCCGGGCTATATCAACGTCGATTTCGCCGATGTCCGCACCGTCATGTCGGAGATGGGGATGGCCATGATGGGCACCGGTACGGGTACCGGCCAGGATCGCGCGCGGGTGGCCGCCGAATCGGCGATCGCAAGCCCGCTCTTGGAGGACGTCCACCTCGCCGGCGCCAAGGGGATCCTGGTCAACATCACCGCCGGCGATGACCTCCGGATGGGCGAGTTCGAGGAGGTCGGCAACACCATCAAGGGCTTCTCGTCCGAGAACGCCACGGTGGTGGTGGGGACGGTGTTCGATTCCGCCATGAGCGACGAGGTGCGCGTGACCGTGGTCGCCACCGGGATCGGCCATGAGGCCAAGATGGGGCAGGAAACCGGGACCGGCAAGCCGAAACCGGTCCTCGACATCGACTACAAGACGCTGGAGCGCCCGACCGTGATCCGCAAGAACCGCGAAAAGGAGCTGCCGGCCCTGGAAAAGGCCAGCCCCAGCTACCTCGACATCCCGGCCTTTTTGCGGCGTCAGGCGGATTGAGGGGGCGCTGCCGGGTATATACCACGGGCGGTGACAAATAGCGCTCTTTGATCCTCACCTGCCCCTCTCCCGGCGGGAGAGGGGATCTGAGAGGCGATTTACGACCCCGTCCAGTATGGATCGGGGTTGTCGAGGCAAGAGACCTGGGAGCGCTCGCGACAAAACGCCGTCGCGGGCGCGGCCCGATCGCGCCCGGCCGGGGGGCACGCTACATCACCAACACCGGGTCAATCGCTCGGTAATGTCATTGCGCGACAGCACCCGCGCGCAGAGCTCCCAGCGATCGTCGGTAGGCGCAACGGTCGCGCTATAGCGGAGATTGAAGGCGTTCGCGCGCCGCTTACGCTCGATGTACTCCGAGAGCTTTTCATCCAGCGCTTCGATGTCTTCGATCCACTCGTCGTCGATGACGTCGGGCAGCGCGCCGAAGAGATCAAAGCGATTTCTCATGCGCTCGGATAGTTTGGCGTAGACCTCCTCATCGCGGGTGTCGTGGTAGACGAGATTGAGCATGTCGACGGATTGCCGTTGCTGTCCGAAGCGCTTGATGCGACCGATGCGCTGCTCCAGACGCGACGGATTCCACGGCAGGTCAATGTTAATAAGCGTGCCGAGCGTTTGCAGATTCAACCCCTCGCAAGCGGCATCCGTGGCAATGACAAGCCGCACCGTCCGCTCGCGCACGGCCTTCTTGATCTCCTCGCGGGCTACCGATCCGAAGAAGCCGCTATGGTAGAATCCGCTGCGGTCCGCACCGGCGTAGAGTGCGATGCGCTCGCCCGGTAACTCTTGAGCGAGCTCTTGCGCGACCCAATTCGCGGTGTCGAAGTATTGGCTAAACACGATGCAGCCTAAGTGCAGCCAACCTTCATTGCTCAAGTAGTAGAGCACAGCGTCGAATTTGGGATCCGTGCCCCCGGGGCGCGATAGTACTTCCACGATGTCCTTGAGATACCGTCGCTCATCGGCGGTGAAGGCGTCAAGCCTTGCCAGATCGCTCGCATGCTCATCGTCTTCGAGCGTCCCTTTGTCCAACAGACGTTGTGCCGTGCCGAGCCCCGAGGCGAAGCTTGAGCAGATCCGCTGAAGCATGAGGCTTTTCAAGAACCCAGCCGCTTGACTGCGTTGACGCACGAGCTTGGTGAATTCGATGGCCGCCTGATATGCGTTGTCGAAGCTCTGATTGGTGAAGAGTCCCAGGCCCTCGAAAAACGGCTTCTCGTTCTCCTTTGAAGGATGGATTTCGACGCCGATCTTCTCGAGTAGACCCATGTCTTCAAGCGTGGATCGTTTGCGCAACACGGTGTGCCGAAGAATGGGGTTCCTGCACTGGAAGAAGGCGAGGCCGTCTCTACGTTCTCCCACTTTGTCGGCTAAGTCTTCGCGCGTGATGCTGTCCAAATCGGTAACCGGCCGGTCGGTGAAGTGCGCGGAGTCGCCGATGCTGAGATCCATCCGGATCGCATCGAAAATCCGGTCCTCGGTCTTCGGCGGCAGGGGATTGCGGAGGAGATCCCAGTAACGGGATTCAGCGCTGGGGTTATCCTCGCCCGTCATGAGCTTTAATGCGTCCTCCGGGCGTTTCCATACACTGCCGAGCCGCCCTAGCACGTGATCGGCGCCTTGGTTCAGCACCTGGAGCAGATCCCAGAGCTCCGAAACCTCCGTCTGGATCGGCGTGGCGGTGCCGAGCAACACATGCTGTGCCTTCTTCGCCGCCTCCATCATGAAGGAGAGCAGGTTATTTGGCCCACCGCGCTGCTTGCTCAGCGCTCCGCCGCGCCGCGCGCGGTGTGCTTCGTCCAAGATGAGCGTGCCGTAAGAACGCTTTAAGAGATGCTCGCGCTCGGGTGTGGATTGGAAGATGAGGCCTGTTGAGACGATACCGATTTGAAACGGGCAGCGGATCACGTCCTCGGGGCCCCGGGTCTTGATGGGGTGCCCGCGAGGGTCTTGCCAAGCCTTTTTCTGCGAGAGCCACACGGCTGAAGGCACGCCCAGCTTATCGTAAAGCTCGACTTGCCACTGCTGGGTCAGCGTGGCGGGACAGAGGATCAAGACCGGACCGTCGCCAAGCAGCGATCCCACCAGCGCACTCCCGGCCAAGGACAGGGTCTTACCCACGCCGACCTCGTCGGCCAAGAGCAATCGCACCTTGCCGAAGATCTCGCGATGTTCCATGAACATCCCCACGAAGGCGCGCTGCCAGGGCTGCAACTGCTCACCGCCCCGGTAGAGGGGCGATTCCGCGAGCGCAGCGGCGGGCAGCGCCTTGGGCGCACATTCCTCGATGGAGATCTCGACCCGCTCATAGATCCGCTGGACTTCCTCGATGATGACCGAGGGTAGAGGATAGCCGCGCTCCCAAAGATAGCGGAACTCGTCCTCGACCCACGCGATGCCTTCCGGGGACGTATCCTCCCACAAGAGCTCGTAGTGCTCGCTCCAGCCCTCGCGGGTCTCGTTGACCGAGCCCATGAAGCAGGTCTTCGAGCCGTCCGCCTGTTCGATGACCCCCGCCTTGCCGTGGAGGAAGGCGCAGACATCGCGCGGCACGACCCGCACCTCGATGTTGCCGCGCGTCAGGAGCTCGTAGAGCTTGCGGTAGCGCTCGCGGTAAAGCAGGCTCTCCGTCCCGGCGGGCACCTGGTTCCAACGGGCCTTGAGCGCCTGCTCTCGGGCCGCCCGGGAGACTTTGATGTCGTGCGGATCGAGCTCGCTGTTACAGACGATCTGGATCTGACCGACGGCCTCCAGATCTTCGTGGACGATCTCGAAGATGGAGCTGCGGAAATATCCCGCGATGCGGCGGTAGCTACGCGCGCCCTTGAGCTTCTCGCGCAGGAATACCTGGGCTAGCGGTGTCAGCCGGGACGAAAAGCGGTTGAGCACGCTTACCGGCGTCCAACGGCGGACTCGTTACGGATCATGCCGCTCAGTATCCGGGCCTTGGAGGCTTCCTCGGCGCGCAAGCCAGCGAGCTTGCCCGCGAGGTAATTGCAGATCGCCACCAGCACCTCGCGGCGCTTGAGGTAGTCGGGCACGTTGTCGCGCAGGTTGCTCATGACCTCGTCGCTCCCCTTGCCGCGCTCGAGCGACATAAGCGCGAAGAGCACCGCGCGGGTCGCCGACTCGCCGAATTCCGAGCCCGAGAACTCGCCGCGCCCGAGCTCCATTGCGGATTTGAGCCTGGCGTTGTTCGGCTTCACGCTCGCCATGAGCGCGCCGTAGCCGTCGACCTTGAAGGCTTTCGCGAAGTTCTGATAGTTGTCGAGCTTCCTCTGTCCCTCGGCTTCCTGCTCCAGCATCTTCAGATAGAAGCGCTCGGCGTTCTTGAGCTTCTCCCAGACCTTGGCCTCTAGCGCTTCGGGCACCAGGCATTCGTTCGCGATCTGCACGGCGAGCTGAATGATCTCGTCGACCAGCGTCTTCTCGCCCTTCTTGCGTGGACGCAACGCCGCTTTCGTCATATCGATGCCATCGATGCGCGCATAGGAGGTCAGCACCCGCAAGGCGGCGGCGTAGCCCGCCATCTGGAGATCGGCGTCGGCGAAAGAGTTTTCGTCGCAGTACTTGTGCTTCAAGGATTGATTAAGGCCGATCAGGGTTTCAATCTGCCTTTGCACCTCAGCGCGAATATCCTGAACTAGCTCGTCCTTATAGGCGGATTCGTGGCCTTGACGCTTGCGCAAGATCAGCAACACCGTGCCCTGCACATAGCCGCCCTTTTTCAGTTCCGAGGACGTTTCCGTCGCGATATACCACGCCGCCGTCACCTGCAGTCCGGCGGCCCAGACGATATTCGTCATGTCCGCCCAGACGCCGCCGTCCTGATGGGTGAACATGACGATCTGAAGCCCGTTGTCCGGCATGTGATCGGCCATGGCTTTATAGGCCGCCACCATGTCGCGCCGGAAGGCTTCGCCGTCGCCTTTGATTGCAAGCGCGCGCCGGCTGTCCCAGATCCAGTCTTTGAACGGCGCGGGTGGATTCTTGCGCAGCCAGGCGATGAAGAACTCAGTGATTTCGTGGTAGTGGACAGCGTCAGCGTAGGGGGGATCAGTAATAAACACATCGCAATCACGACATAAGACCTTTACCTCTTCGCAATCGACTTTGTGCATATATTGTAGGTAATGCCTTTCGCGCTTGATCGCCTTGTCGGCAAGCCTCAATAGTTCGCTCGTACTATAGGCACCATAAGTCAACAAAGTGTTTAGGGCTTGATTTGAGAACACATTGACAGGTGCGTCGCGGCCAATACTCGTCCCCCATGCACACAGTCGGCTTGATCTATCTAATGCTCCCGTTACCGCTACACTCGACGCAACGAATGTTCTGCAGTAAGCGTACATCGTAGAGAATGAGAACAACTGCCTCGCATTAAACAAATGATGCCAATGCGTCCAGCCGCGCTCGCGAATAGGTTGGTCAGTATTGTAACCCGGCTCAATCACCATATCGGGTACCAGGCCTTCCGCTTGCCACTTGGCGAGGGTAGTCGCAACAAGCTTCTCGACCTTCGCCTCGCGCTTCAAATCATCTTCGGTGACAGACCGGAACTCGGTCCATGTCTCGCTCTTGTCCTTCGTTTTGTTGTAACGCGAGCAAGTCCACTGGATGCAATACAAGCGCTCCTGAAAGATGTCGTCGGCACGCGGTTTAAAATCGGACTTCTCCCAAAGGCGCAGCCGGTTCCCTGTGGTGCCGTCGGTTTTGGTGTAGTCGCCGCGCAAGGTCTTAATCGCCGTTCGGTGCAGCTCGCCCTCGAGCGTGTAGACGAGGAGCCGTCCTGCACCGTGCCTTTCTCTGCTCCCTTCATCGCGGCGGCGTTTGCGCCGGTAACGATCTCGATATCGAAGCGTTTCTTCTTGGCGTTTGGCACCAGCTTCGCGTAAACGTTATGCGTCTTGCTGATGACCCACGAAGGCGCCATGGGCACCATCCAGCCGGTCTCTGGGCAGCGCGTTTCCAGGCAATAGAGATATGCCTTGGCGCGATTGCTGCTTTCGTGCTCGATGCCGAGCTTAATGATTTCTTTGTCCACGGCTTCAGCGACTTGCCGTTGGGCGTCTTCGATTTCAACACGCGTTTTTTCGTCCGCCCCGATGATATTGAGCGCGCCCCAGGTCAGCATGCACGCGATAGGATTCAAGTCGGAGGCGTAGACATCACAGCCGAGCCGCGCGGCTTCGAAGGGAATCGAGCCGCCACCACAGAAGGTATCCGCCACCTTGGGCCGGTGGCCGAAGCGCATGATGCCGAGTTGCTCCACCAACTCCGCGTGGCTATGTGCATCGGTCTTAAGATGTGCGTTGACGGCATCCCAGATGCCGCCGTAGAGCTGACTATCGATCTCTTCGGGCCGTTTTGACAGCGCCAGTTTTTCAGTATAGCTCATGTTCAACAGGACTTGCCGCTTGAGCCAGGTCTTTTGCGCTGGCGCGATCTCGGGCTTCCAGCGCACCGTTAATCCTGTGTACGCAGAGAAATCGACCGGCGCGCTGGTGGGCAATTCGCCGGTCTTGCTCGACAAGGAAAAGTATTCACCGAAATTGTCGAGCGGCAGGCGTTCGAGGATTGTCTTGGCGCTGATCCCTTCCGTGCGAATAAGAAACGCTTCATCGTCGATGGCCATGAGCTGCTCGAAGATCTCCAGGTCTTTCTCCGGATCATCCGTCGCGGGCAGCAATGCACCGAGGACGCAGGTCCGCGCGAGGATCAGCGGCTTCCGGCCCTTCCAGTAACTGCCCAGTGCCGTCAGTGTTTGCCCTGCGCCGGCCTTGCGCTCCTTTTGCGCTTCGGCGGATATCTTCTGCGCGGGTAACAACCGTTCTATGACGCTCGCGGCGTGCTTAAGCGAAAGAGGTTCGACGGCGGCTCGCGCGGTCTCGTAGCGTGCGTGTGCTTCCTGGAGATTGGACAAGACTGTGGTCTTGATAGTACTCATCGGCTAGTCGGTCCTTACGCGGCAAAAGGCAGCGCGGTTTGTATATCTTGTTTAGTACGCATGGGCCGCTTGCGTTTCGCCTTGAGCTCGTCGGTGCCATCCGTTAGGGCGTGGAACAATGCCCGGCGCCACCCGCGCTCGCTGTCCTCCACCGTGCCGGCGTTCGCGGCGGTCATGCTGAAAAGCCACCACCGCTCCTCCGGCTTGAAGCCGCTCCAGTTCTTTAGCGTGATCGGAACGCGATCGAGGTCGACCTTCTCGATACCCCAGGCGAGCACGCACAATTCCTTGCCGAGCAGCCGCTCGACCTTGTTCACCCCCGACGTCCAGCGGCTCGTGGCGAGCTTTTCGGCTTTGAGACGCTCGTTGAAAACGCGCTTAACGCCATCGGCGATCTTGTGCCAATGCCCACGCGGAATGACGGCGCGGTCTTCTCGCTCGGGTATGCCGTTGGCGCCGCCAAGAGTCCAAAGTGCTCCGTGACGGTCACCGCGCGGGTTCGCCCGGCCGGAATGGCCACCACGAAATGATGCGGATCGATGTCATTCGGGCAGCCGAAGCCGAGGGTCTTGCGGTTTGTGGTCATTGCTCGATCTCCGTGGGCGTGGGCTTGATGTCAAATTCGCCGAGCAGCTCGTTCATGTCGCGGATGACGGTGTTCGTCTCAGTAGTGGTAGTTGTTGAGTAGGACTTTACGTTTCGCGCGGGTGGAGTACCCCGGCTTCGAGAACACCATGTGCTCTGGATTCCGGCAATCCATGCCGGAATGACGTGCCTGTTTGAATCATCTTGACTGGACTACTAGTGTTTCGTGAAAGATCTTCTCGACGACTTTTGTCCCCCAATTGATTGCGACCATCCCGATGGCCAAGCGTGGTATTGCTACGTTTATCGGAGCGTGATCCGCAAACTTGGGTAGGGGTTCCGGTGGCCATCCCACGAATTCAACCGGGTCGTGTCCGAGAACCCACACATGCGGCGGATGGCCCTGGCGGGCATCCGCACTACGACGCTATAAAAGCCGAGTGTTTCGTGGACGGACTTGACCGCAGAGCCGCCGGGGGTACTTTGCCAGCATGAGCTATCTCGATCGCATCACCATCGATCGGCCGTCCGGAGTGGCAAGCCTTGCATTCGCGGACTCCGGATAACCGTCTACGACATCCTGGAGTATCTTGCCTCCGGGATGTCACAGGAAGAGGTCCTGGCTGACTTTCCCGACCTGACGCCCGATGACTATGGTGCTCGCCGCGCCATCGAAGGTGGTCTGGCTACGGGTCGGCAATGTCTCGACTGCCGCAATAGCGGCGCTGCTGCGGCAACGATACGTTACAGTGCGCCCGTTCTACGAAGATCCCGACGCTACATTCCTCCCGTTGGCCTGACCTTTCAATCAAGACGTTTCAGCCCCCTGCCCGGGGGTACGATGGTTCGCAACGCCTCGTTATGAAAAAAAGGGGGTACTCTAGCACGCCGGCACCGGAAGGCCGCCGCCTGGCCGACCCGACTGCGGTTGTCGCGCCCGAGCGCCGCGCTGATGAAGCGGCCGGTCTCGATGAGGCGCGATAGATCAACGCCCGTCTCGATGCCCATGCCCCCGAGTAGATAGGCGACGTCCTCGGTCGCGACGTTGCCGCTCGCCCCGGGCGCATAGGGGCAGCCGCCCAGTCCCGCGACCGAGGCGTCGATGATCGACACCCCGAGCCCGAGGCAAGCCAGGATGTTGGCGA